>CBFGJQ010000339.1:0-1901 GCA_965649095.1 Caldifarciminota bacterium
GTTTCGGAATCTCAAGAGATGCTGAAATAAATTCAGCATGACAGGTTGCTCTAATAGACTTTTTCAGCAACCTCTAAACGAACAAACAAACGTCTGTCCACGCGTGATGAATAATAACGAGCGCTTAGGATTTGATATTGAACTAAATAGTTGCTAACTCACTGAAATTTCCAATTTATTCCAATGCCAAAATAGTCAATAGTTCCTTCATCCCCAAAAGAATCATCGTAAACCCGAAGAGTCCAGGTGCCATTTACCTGCTCACCGGCAAAATAGGTAGTAGAGGATATCGCCCAACCCCCGGGATAATCATATTCCCAAATCCTTAAAGTTTTGCCTGATGGTGAGTCTAATTCTATAATCAGGTCACTTGGCCAACTGTGGGTAATATCAACCGCTATGGTTACTGTATCAACTACTGCCTGTGTCGGTGCTCCAGAGATATTAACCGGGTCGGAAGACCACTGGAGATCGTATATTGGTATTGAACTGTTATTTTCCCCTTCTACATAACCACGGTTTATAACCCTTACTGTTATAACCCCTGACTGACTTGAGTTACCTGCCAAATCATAAGCCTTTGCATAGATTGAATGTGCACTTCCATTTGGATAGGGGACAATTGACCAATTCTGTTCATATGGTGAAATTGAGTCCTGACCTATTAGATTATTATCAACATAGAATTCAACCCTTTTTACACCGACATTGTCAGTGGCACTGGCAGCGATTTTTATTGATGGAACTCTTATGGTGTCATTATTAGACGGATAAGTTATTGAAACTGTCGGTGGTTGAGTATCTTGAGCCCGATATACCCTGATGGTTTTAGACGCCTCATCTTTTGCACCTTCCGGGTCCTCGACAACCAAATTTATTGTATATCTCCCTGTATCACTTGGGGCTGTCCAATTCACTGATTGCCCGGTTGTTGATGATAGATTTCCTGAAGTGGCAGACCAGGTATAAGTAAGTGCATCTCCATCCGGGTCATTGGCATCAGCAGTTAAGGTTGTCCCTTGCCCAGGATTAACAGAATCAGGATTAGCGATAATACTATTAATAATGGGTGGATGGTTCTTCTGACAGTCTATGCCTATCGCTATTACGATGAGACTTACAATTACTAAGGATCTTTTCATCTTGCCTCCTTTTACTGAGATGTATACCACGCATACCAAATCGCAAGCTCAACAGCAAGACCCAATGCCGTGCCCAAACCAACAGATGTCCAGACTTTATTCTTCGCTCCTTGGCTATAACCTTTTAGATATCCAATTTTGAAAGATTCTGGTTTATTTTGGAGATACATCATCGCTGTCGCTGGCGGTTGTGCCTCGGGCGCAAAAATTGCCGGTAATATACCAAAAGGACTAAGACAACAGCCAACTCCGGCCCAGACACAGCTGATTCCAGAACCACCCGCTGATTTTCCTTCTTCATAACCAGCTAAATAATCCTTATCGTATTGCATATAAGGATATTCTTGCGATGCTAGCGGAACTACCATCGCACTTAGTAGCACCAATGAAATAAAAGCTTTCATTTTGCCTCCTTTGTTAGATTTTCTTCATCCCCTATTTTTTCCTGCCGGGAATGAATAGGCAGGTGGTTTTAGGTCATAATGCCTCCTTGTTAAGTGGACAATTATATACCTTATAAGGTATTTGTCAAGTATCTTATAAAATCTGGTAATATGGATTAGAATGATTATATTTTACAGATGAAGAAGTACCCAATTTTGGCAAAGTTCGGGCAAAGGGTTAGACAATTAAGAGAAGCCAAAAATCTTTCTCAGGAACAATTAGCAGAAAAAGCAAATTTACATCCAACCTTCATTGGGAAAATAGAAAGGGCGGAGATAAATCCTTCAATAATTAGCTTAGAAAAGATTGCCCAGG
>CBFGJQ010000340.1:0-1901 GCA_965649095.1 Caldifarciminota bacterium
TGAGACAGAAGTTAGAGGAAGAAATAGAATATGGAGGAGAATATGATTAAGAAATATATTAGTAAAATTTTTCTTTTATTAGTTATACTGTGGTTATTGAGGGGTTTTGCCTATGCAGATGATTTTTACAGTAAGGGTTTGGCTTATATGGGGTCAAAGGAGTGGGAAAAGGCAATTGAAATGTTTACACGGGCTATCTCTATAGAGTATGGTGATAAATTAGAATTTGCTCCGGATATGACTTATTTTTGGGAGTATTTCCCCCATCGGGAAATGGGCATCTGTTATTATAATCTTGGTGATTATGAAAATGCTAAAAAAGAATTGGAAATTTCCTTAAACTTTTATCCTTCAGAGAAGGCAAAAGAATATCTAAATAAAGTGACAAAGTTATTGGTGCCTTCAGAAGATTTACAGAAGCAGAATAAGCCGACTACTATTAGTGAACCCCCTCGGTTGTATTTTAACTACTCTCTAATTGACGCAAATGGCGATAAGATTTTAGATGGTGGTGAGAAGATAATCTTAACAGTAAATATAAAAAATCAAGGCAACGGAAATGCCAAAGGTGTTAAAGTTTTGCTTTCTGGTAATAGTAAAGTTCTAAGTTATTTAGGAAGGGAAAAAGAAGTTGGCGACATTTTAAGCGGTAGTGAGCGAGTAGCAACTTTTGAGACAGTTTTGCCTTATCAGATTGAAGCTGACCAGGGCAACATCATTATTAAGGTAACTGAAGTACAAGGATTTGGCGCGCTTGAGGAGAAGGAATTGAAGATTGCGATGCAACCGGCAAAGGTTGAGCGTAAGACCGAGGTTGTTTCAGTGCTTGTAGATGTTGACCAGCCTTTGACACCTTCTTCTCTTTTGCGAGAAGATGCATATGCAGTAATTATTGGCATCACCAATTACCGCTCGGATAGAATTCCGGCCGTGAAATATGCGAAAAGGGATGCCGAGACAGTAAAAGATTATCTCATCAAGATTTGTGGTATACCAGAGGAGAACATAATCTGTCTAACTGATGACAAAGCAACAGGTACTGATTTGATTGCCTATATTGAGGAATGGCTACAAAGAAATGTTAGCAAAAATTCCTTTGTCTTTGTCTATTTTGCCGGTCATGGCACACCGAATCCAGAAAAGGGCGATGCGTATTTGGTGCCTTATGATGGCGAACCGGGATTTATCTCTAAACTCTATCCATTATCAAGATTTTACAGTTCTCTTGAGAAACTGCCCACGGAAAACATCGTTGTGGCGCTTGATGCCTGTTTTTCTGGCGCTGGCGGCAGGTCAGTAATAGAAGAAGGTAAAAGACCGTTGGTGCCGGTAAAAATCCCCGAGGCAGTTAAGAAAGTTGCGGTGATTACTGCATCCGCGGCTGATGAAATCAGTCAGGATTTGGATGCAAAGAGACACGGACTATTTACCTATTATGTCTTAAGAGGTCTGCGGGGCGAAGCGGATGCGAACGGCGATAATTGGATAACCCTTGGCGAACTCTATAACTATTGTCAGCCAAAAGTCCTTCTGGAATCCAAGAAACTCGGTTATACCCAAACCCCAAAAGTTTTTCCCGAGCCACTGGGTGCGAAAACGAACCTGAAAATTGGAAAAGCAAGATGAGATTCTTCCCCCGCACCTATTTTACAAAAAGTCCATTCGGAGATGTATATACCATTTTCAATTGACGGCTGAAGTAATGATAAGTGCACATACACTATTAAGAATAGGTGCGGGGTCAGAATGACGGAATCAAAGATTAAAGTCTCTTCCAAATCAACAGGGGATATCATCTTGACCATCTTGGCAATTATTATTTTATTCCCACTGCAAGTTTTTGCCTGGTTTAACTGGAAAACATTAGAAACCGATAAATTTCAAATAATTTACAAGCAAGG
>CBFGJQ010000341.1:0-1889 GCA_965649095.1 Caldifarciminota bacterium
CACACTAAAAGAGAAAAAAGTCAGGTGAAACCTGCTGAAAAGTCAATGAATCCGACCCAGTGAGAAAATTAGGGTAAAATTTAGGTAATCTACTTATCGTCATTCTCTTGCAATCACTAAAACATCAGGCGATATTAAAACCCAATTATAGGTGGTGATTATTCTGGTCCGAAAGAGGTTTTCAGGGGGGATTTGCCTCTTCTCCCTTGAAAAAAGGAGATTTATTATCCGTTTGCAGCTTACCTAAATAACTCAATTTCGGTAAGATTATTTTTGATTTAAAACATGCCCTTGATTTTTTCTCCATATAGAATAAAATTACTCTGTGGAACTTGATAGATTTGGGGTCATAATCCCGGCCTATAATGCAGCAAAGACAATCAAGGGGGTTATTGAAGAGTTAAAGGGGCGGGGTTTTAATGGGAAGAATATAATCTTAGTTGACGATGGCTCTTCAGATGATACCTCAGAGATCGGGTTGAATTCAGGGGTTGAGGTTATAAGGATCAGGAAAAACACGGGCAAGGGTTATGCATTAAAGATTGGATTTGAGAAGGCTAGAGCAAAGGGATTGGATATGGTCTTTACCATTGATGCGGACGGTCAGCACCGGGTATCTGATATTGGTAATTTCTTACCATTTTCAAAAGAGTATGACTTAATAATTGGGGTCCGCCTTAAAAGGCGGCAGGGTATGCCGTTTATAAGAAGAGTTGTAAATAGAATAACCTCCCTGGTGATTTCACTGTTGAGCAAGAGATATATCCCGGATGTCCAATCAGGGTTTCGTCTTGTTAACCTCGCCATCTTTAAAAAAGTGAGGCTAAGGACAAAGAATTTTCAAACGGAATCAGAACTGGCCTATCAGGTAATAAAAAGGGGATTTCGGATAAATTTTGTTCCTGTGAGCACAATCTATAATGGTGGCAAGAGTTATATAAATCCGGTTATTGATACTTTAAGGTTCATAGATATGGCAATAAGGTTCTTATGGGTGTAATTCTAATAACAAATGACGATGGCTACGATGCCCTCGGGTTCCAGACACTATATAATGGGCTAAAGAATGATTTTAATCTCTTTGTTTCTGTCCCCCGCTCTCAGCAGAGTGGGGCGAGCCATTCCCTGACCTTGAGAAAGCCGATCCGGGTGGAGAGATACCAGAAGAATTTTTATATCATTGACGGCACACCGACCGATTGCGTCCTTTTAGCCTACCACGATCTTATAAAAGAGGAGGTAGATATGGTAATAGCGGGTATAAATCACGGTCCGAATATGGGGAGCGATGTATTCTATTCAGGCACGGTTGCCGCGGCACTGCAAGCGGCAACACTGGGGATAAGGGTTGCCCTGGCGATTTCCCTTGCCGGTGAGTTATATAAAGACTTCTCCCATGCAGTGGGGTATGTTAAGGATTTGATAGGGAGGATTAATCGCCATTATAAATCAAATAAGATAAATAGTTTGATATTGAATATCAACATCCCGGAAGGGAGGATAAAAGGGGAAAGGATAACCCGTATGGGGAAAAGGATTTATAAGGATAAGGTCTTCAGGGATAACGAAAAGGATGGCGTAATGTATAGCGTGATAAAT
The DNA here is from genome assembly GCA_965649095.1 of Caldifarciminota bacterium. Lineage (GTDB taxonomy): Bacteria > Hydrothermota > Tepidihabitantia > SM23-42 > JAOAFX01 > JBDRWI01. Next base: position 1,600 of record CBFGJQ010000341.1, read on the forward strand.
GGGATTTTAGATTATAAACTTGATGCCGATACCGATTTTGAGGCGACTGAGATGGGTTATGTTTCAATTACCCCTTTGAAGCTTGATTTGACCGATTATGAGGCAATTGAAGAGGTTAAAAGGGTATTTGGTCCACAACGCTGAGCAGGGGATGAGATTTTCCATTTTTGCCTTAAAATAAAGATAGGGAGAGGCTACATCTGGATAACATATAGCCTCCCAGGAAAGTCTATCTTGCAGTAATAGGAATTTCAAAAATTCCTATACAATATAATGAAATTTTTCATTAT
>CBFGJQ010000342.1:0-1889 GCA_965649095.1 Caldifarciminota bacterium
TCTGTTTGGGATAGTAATATTTATTGACATATTGCCAGGCGAAAAAATTGCACCTTTCCAGTCTATCAAAAATCATAATGCATCCTTGTAAACCATATTTTTTTATAGATTGATAAGCGAATTGAGAACAGGATGGTTCAAAATTACACGATTCACCTAAATGTTTAGAAAAAACAGATTGGTATAGTTTAATCGAGGCAAGGGGAATGAAAAAGAGTGGTTTAAATTCTTGAATTTGCATTTTTTCCATTCTTACTATTTTACAATCAGGTACAGGTTCCCATGGTTCATCAAAATTTTGGCATAGAAAAAACAGACTGATAAGAGTTACCACATAACCTCCTTAATTTGACATCCTTCTGGAATAGAAAAATGCATGATGCTGTCAGGTAATTGAACATTAAATTGAAGGTTTTGATACTGGTAATGCTCAATTAGAGTATCAACCTCAAACGATTGCATGGAATAAATTTCAGTTGGAATATTGAATTTATTATATTCAATAAATTCACCATAGATAACCTTAACAAATTGGTTTCGCTTATCCTTTATTTCTATTGATATCAATCTATTAGATACTTCACCGAGAACAATGGTCTCAATTATGCTCCTATCCTTTGGCACCCAATATGAGTAGAGCGTATCTACAGTCTTTTTTTTCTTAACGAACATAAAACCCAACTGTGTAAGGTCTAACTTGCCTCTATACATAAAAGGCGCATTAGACGAAATCGCAAACACTGGATTATAACTTTTAATCTTGAATGCCAAATTTTCCTTTGGGTAAAATAGAATTAAAGTGTCGCTACTAAAAGTAAAAATCTGCTCTACTGGTTTTAATACACTGAACAAGAGCAACCCATTCGGCGTCCAATAAAATTTACCTGAAACTATCTCTACTTTTCTCTGCCCCTGCCTTGTCTCTTTTATAAAATCACCTGTAATAGTAATTTGGTCATTTTTTAGCAAAAATAGAAGCAGAAGAAACGACACATCACCTCCTATACTGGGGATAGAGGGGCGACTAAACCCTCTATCCCCTTCTTAAATATCAAATCAATAAGACGATGCTGACGCGGCAAGTAAAACTACATAAAGCGCACAGGATATCCCTGTCCCCAAAAGGCACCCCCATAGGGCATTCTTCGTTCTAATGCTCTTGACCTCTGCTCTATAAGTATCGGTGTAGGTTGCAACATATTCTGGAGATTTACCCATAAGCCTGCCCATTGGCGGTGATGGGTCAATCACATAGGCAAGTAGTAATGGAATTACGCCAAAGAGACAGCTTAGTATAAACCACATTGTGCCATTTGCATCCCTTTGGGCATCCATCCTTGCCTGTGTCATAGCCTCGCTCGCCTCTTGTGCCAATGATTGATAAGGCAAAAGAAAGACAATCAAGGCACAGAGCAGAGCAAATAAACCGGCTCTTTTTTTAATGTATTGTAGCATGCTAACCTCCTTTATTCACTCTTCTCACCGGTCATTCCTGAAACACCAGTGACATAGACATAGATTTCTATATAGTATTCCCGACTTCCTAATAATGGCTTCCCACCGACATGGAGAGTAGGGGAATTCCAGGTATACCCAAGCACCTCAGCCTTTGCATAATAATCACCTGACGGAACATTAGAATATAACATAGACCTGATACCTGTGTATGAATCGTATACAGAGCCATCATGATAGATAGTCATATCAGTTTGAGATACCACGCTATCATCGCCACTTAAAGTTACACGCAGGTCATTTCTTCCGCAATTCACAAATAAAATGGCTCTTAACCGTTTAGTGTGGTAGAAAGGTAGAACCTTAGACCCTTCAAACCACACTCCGCCGCGCATTACGGCGGATTAATTCCACGGTGCCCCTTGTCCGATAAA
>CBFGJQ010000343.1:0-5196 GCA_965649095.1 Caldifarciminota bacterium
TCTTCATATTGGTGGATCTTATTTCCAACCCAGCACAGAAAACTCTTGCAACCCTAAGGATATCTTAATATAATCTTTTGGCATCTTTTAGATCCTTTCGCTTAAAAATATCCATATTATATAGATCTAAGGGATGCCTTTCAAGTTTTTCACCACACTTTCCGGTCATGAGTCAAATCAATTTCAACAATTTTTTGCACGATAAATCGTGCCGCTACATTTTACGACAGAATCCTTAAAAAGGGAGAGGGTAAAAGGTGAGGGTTGGATTTCAGGACGTTCTGGGGCGGGCGGCCACTTCTGCTAACTTCTGTTTCAAAATCTGTTGATTTTTCAAACTTTTCTCCTTTTCTCGGGGAAAAGAGAATCTGAACATTTCCTACTTTTCTGTTACCCCGGAAGGAATGTCCTTTCTTACTACAACAATTTCAGAAACAATTTTATTGGCTACTTTTTTTTCTCTCTCTTTAAGCATGTTATAGATTTTATTCACATCAAAATCATACTTTTTCATAAGTTTTTCTCGTCGTGTCCTTACCTCCGCTACTAATGGATCTTTATACATATTCTTCCTCCTTTTCAGTTACCAACTGGAGCGGTGTGATAATATGCGGTGTCATAAGACCGCATCGTTCATTAACAATCCTTATATGCCGTTCCTTATTTACATTTGCCAGATGTTCACAATTCCAGGTTAGAAGATAATCCATTTTATAATACGATGCGAGTGCTAAATGAAAGGCATCGCCAATATGCCTTTTAGGCATTAAATAGTTTTTTAGATAAATTTCCACAATTTCTCTAACCTCTTCGTTTATTTCTAATCTGGATAAGTCACTTAAAAGGGTTATGATTTCTTTTTTATGAGGGTATTCACCCGATTCTAACTCAGCAAAAACTATTTCTGAAGTGTAAAGATTATAATGGGCTTTTTCATTACTCCACCATTCTCGGGTTATGTCCCTTTGAAACTTAAGAGTTTTCCTTTCTTCAAAATAGTAACTTGGAATTGTTGTCTCAATATAAACATTTCCTTTCATAATTTTATTATATTTATTTTTTTCTATCAGTCAATAATTCGTTTCGGATAAAATTCATTAAGGATTTGAGAACAGGTATCTATTTTTGAGGAAAAACTTACCTGATTTAAATCGCATATTGACATCGCCCTTCTTTTAGATATAATAGCCTACCTTTTATGATAGATTACCTTTATATCCTTCTTATTATTATGGCGGGTGTCCTATTTGTCCTTTTGGCGTTTGTAATTTCCAAAATTATTCAAAAGAGAAGACCAGCGGATGGGAAGTATATCGCCTATGAGTGTGGAATTGACCCGGAGTCAGCAGCCCGGGATAGATATTCAATAAAATATTACCTTGTTGCCTTACTCTTTTTGATATTTGATATAGAGGTTGCCCTTTTATTACCCTGGGCAATAATCTATAATGAACTTAAAATCTTTGGATTCTTTGAGATGATTATCTTCCTTGGGATTCTTATCTTCGGCTATATCTGGGTATGGAACAAGGGAATCATCAGGTATGGGGCAGAATAAAGAATCACCCTCTATTATCTTAACCTCACTTGATTATCTTATCAACTGGAGTCGTGCCAATTCTATCTGGCCATTGACCTCGGGTCTTGCCTGCTGTGCGATTGAGATGATGGCATCAACAATGCCCCGCTTTGATATTGCAAGATTTGGCTCTGAGGTCTTTCGTGCCACACCAAGGCAGGCCGATTTGTTGATTGTATCAGGGACGGTTACAAAGAAGATGGGGCCGGTCATAAAAAGGCTTTACGACCAGATGGCAGAGCCGAAGTATGTCATCGCAATGGGCTCCTGTGCTATGGCAGGGGGTCCTTTTCCGACCTACCATGTGGTTCAGGGTGTTGATAAGATCATTCCGGTTGATGTCTATGTCCCTGGTTGTCCACCAAGACCTGAGGCATTGTTGAATGGGCTCATTACCTTGCAGAGAAAGATAAAGAGGCAAAGATTTCTTGCAAAGTTGAGAGGGTGTTAACTAAAATTATGATATGATTATATCTACAAAAAAATAAAGGAAGGTTGTTAATGGAAGAGAAGAACCAGATACCTGAGCCATTTCGTGAAATTGAGAATAAGCTCTCCAAGAAATTCCCTGGATCAATAGAAGAGTCAAAGTATGCCTTCAATGAATTTACCATCAAGATAAAGGTAGATTCTCTCATCCCTGTCATCCAATTCCTTAAGGAAGAGAAGAATTTAGAGTTTGATTATCTCACCGATATTACGGCAGTGGATTATAAAGACAGGGAGAAGAGGTTTGACTTAGTCTATCATCTCTATTCCCTTAAATACTCTCATCGTCTGCGAATAAAGATTTCAATCGGTATAGAAGAGAAGGCACCATCACTTACAAAGCTATGGAATAGTGCAAACTGGCTTGAGCGTGAGGTCTATGATATGTTTGGGATTCTCTTTGAAGGTCATCCCGACTTAAGGCGGATACTTCTTTCCGAAGACTGGGAAGGTCATCCATTACTAAAGGAATATCCACTCTCCGGTGCTGGAAAAGAACCCTATTGAGATATGATACAGACTAAAGAGATTGTTGTGAATATGGGTCCCCAGCATCCAGCAACCCATGGGGTCTTTAGAATCAAGCTCTTTCTTGATGGCGAGGTAATTGTAAAGGCAGAACCGATAATCGGCTATCTCCATCGGGGGATAGAGAAACTCGCCGAATATAGAACATATACACAGTTCACGCCGATTGTTGACCGACTGGACTATGTCTCTGCCCCCGGGGTAAGCATCGGCTGGGTTGAGGCGATTGAGAAATTGATGGGGATTGAGGTACCACAAAGGGCCAAGTATATAAGGGTCATACTTGCCGAATTGGCAAGAATCGCCTCGCACCTTACTTGGTTAGGAACCCATGCCCTTGATATTGGGGTGATGACCCTTGTCTTCTATTGTTTTAGAGAGAGGGAATATATCCTGGATATCTTTGAAATGTTCTGTGGGGCAAGGCTTACTACAAACTGTTTTCGTATTGGCGGGCTTCTGGCTGATATTCCTGAGGGTTTCATTGAGAAGACAAGAGAATTTTGCAAGAGATTCCCTAAATACCTTGATGACTATCATAAACTTCTCACTTCAAATCAGATATGGCTGAAGCGCACAAGGAATGTGGGTATTGTCTCAAAAGAGGATGCAATAGACTTTGGATTGTCCGGACCAAACATCAGGGGTTCCGGAATTGGCTATGATGTGAGAAAGGCGAAGCCATATTCCGTATATCCCGAGTTTGATTTCATCATCCCGACAGGGAAGATTGGGGATGTGTATGACCGGTATTTAGTGCGTATGGAGGAGATGAGGCAAAGCACCAGAATCATTGAGCAGGCGATAAATTCACTGCCACCAGGAGAAATCAGGACAAAGGTCCCAAGGGTGATAAAGCCTCCCCCGGGGGAAGTATATCACTCGGTAGAAACTCCAAGGGGCGAACTCGGATTCTATGTGGTCTCTGATGGCTCAACAAATCCATATCGGGTGCGTATAAGACCACCCACATTTATCAACCTTTCTGCGGTTGCTACCATCCTTACCGGCCACCTCGTTGCTGATGCAGTCGCAATAATTGGCTCCCTTGACCCAGTAATGGGGGAGGTTGATAGGTGATTGAATTTGTATTGATTCCGATAATCAAAATCGTGGCAGTCATTCTCTTTATCATTGTCTCAGTCATCATCTATGTCTGGTTTGAAAGGAGGGCATGGGGATTTATCCAATCGCGGCTGGGACCAAATCGGGTTGGACCTTTTGGGCTTTTACAAATGATTGCGGATACCTTGAAACTCTTGATAAAAGAGGATATCATCCCCCAAAAGGCTGACCGCCTCCTCTTCAACCTTGCCCCGATTATGGTTGTTGTCCCGGTCATTGTGGTCTTTGGTCTCATACCATTTGGTGAAGGAATAAGGCTCTTTGGCTATAATATTGGGTTCTATGTTGCAAATATAAATGTTGCCCTTCTCTTTATTGTCGCCTTCTCATCCTTAGGTATCTTCGGAATCATCTTCGGGGGCTGGGCAGCAAATAGCAAGTATCCTCTGCTCGGTTCACTGAGGTCTGCATCACAGATGATAAGTTATGAAGTGGCACTTGGTCTCTCTCTGGTTCCGATTCTCTTCTTCTCCCATTCCCTGAATCTCTTTGATATCGTCCAGGCACAAAAGGAGCGGGGTATCTGGTTTGTCTTTATGCAACCAATTGCATTCTTTATCTATCTTGTCGCCTCCATCGCAGAGACCAATCGCAATCCCTTTGACCTACCCGAAGCAGAATCGGAGTTGGTTGGTGGCTTCCATACGGAGTATTCGGGGATAAAATTCGCCTTCTTCTTCCTGGCCGAGTATGCCCATATTATCTTAGTTTCAGCATTATGCACACTTCTCTTCTTCGGTGGCTGGCTTCCCCCATTCCATAATGTTCCATCACTCATCTATCTTTCTTATGTCCCTGGCACTGTCTGGTTCTTACTAAAGATGGCATTCTTTATGTTCCTCTTCACCTGGATAAGGGGGACATTCCCCAGATACCGTTATGACCAGTTGATGGAATTGAGCTGGAAGCGATTGATACCGCTGGCACTGGCAAATCTAATTGTTACCGGATTTATTGTCGGGATTGTGGGGTGATGATGGGCTGGCAGGGGATAAAGAGGTTATTTGGTCTTGATATCTTATCTGAATATATGATAAGAAGATATCCAAAGACCTGGCGATTTTTGAAGGAGTTTTTTCTCATTGACCTCATTACCGGCCTGTTGGTTACCTTCAATTACTTACTGAAACCAAAGGTAACGGTTCAGTATCCGGAAGAAAAATTGGCGACCTTCCCCAGATTTCGTGGTAGGTTGAGGCTCTTTAAGGACGAAAATGGCAAGGACCTCTGTATCGCCTGTGGCAATTGTGCAAAGGCCTGTCCAGATTCATTGATCACTGTTAAAGGTGAGCGGGGTGAGGATAAAAAGATGCACCTTGTGGAGTTTACATATGATATGTCCCATTGTATGTTCTGCGGATTGTGTGTTGAGGTCTGCCCAACGAATGCCTTAAGGCATACTACAGAATATGAAATCACGGCTGAGAATAGAAGCGAATTAATCTTTAAAAAAGAACAAATGTATATATGAACCT
>CBFGJQ010000343.1:5206-11086 GCA_965649095.1 Caldifarciminota bacterium
CCATCTCTTTTGCAATATGCGTCATCTCAATGAGGAATGCGGTGCGGTCAGCAGTCTTTTTGATATTTACGATTCTTAGTATCGCCGGTATCTACTTTATCCTTTATGCGGAATTTCTCGGTGCTATCCAGATCTTAGTCTATGCGGGCGGGATAATGGTGATCTATCTATTCATCATATTTCTTGTGAAACTTGAGGTTGTGGAAGAGAAGAAGAGACCATTTTATATACCAGCACTATCAGTATTACTACTTATTATCCTCGGCGCTGAGGTGGTCTATCTTTTGATCAAAGGACATTCTGAATTACCCCTCACCGCTCCTTTAGAGAATCTAAATCTGAAGTCACTCTCTAATGAACTATTGAAGACCTACCTAATACCATTTGAACTCGCATCCCTTTTGCTGATTGGTGCCTTAGTTGGGGCGATCTACTTGGCAAGGAGGAAGAGAGAATGAAGAAATGCCTGAATTTCGGCGTAGTTATTTGTCTTTGGGCAGAGCGACCAGTTTGGTCTTTTGGCATAGTTTTATGGCAAAAAAATACAAAAAACTCACAATTAACAACCATACCAGCGCCAATGCCCAATAACCATATACGATGCCTTCAAAGATTTAGTCCACTGGGATTTAATCGAGCGAGGTTCCGATGTTAATTGTATTAGGTTCTCTTCTCTTCCTTATAGGGATCACGGGTGTCTTAATCAGAAGAAATTTGATTATAATCCTTATGTCAATTGAATTGATATTAAATGGTGTAAATATCAATCTCATTGCATTTGCCAATTATCTAAATAATATTAAAGGGCAGGTCTTTGCCCTTTTTGTGATTGCCTGTGCAGTTGCTGAGGCAGCGATTGGATTCGGATTGATCATCTCTTTTATGCGGAATAAAGATACCTTCAACATTGATGATATTACAATAATGAAAGGATGATATGCTAAGATTTTTCTGGCTAATCCCATTCTTCCCTGTGCTGGGTGCCCTTATAAATGGTGCCTTTGGGATTCCTTTCTTTAAGAAGAAACTTGTCAATATCATTGCAATCGGGGCACCACTTATCTCCTGTATTCTATCCATAGTAGCAACATACCAGCTCTTATCTCTACCACCAGATTCAAGGACAATAAAGGTTGTCCTCTTTGAATGGATACCGGGTGCTGTAGCAGTCTTAAGGGATGGCACTGCCCTGCCATTCTCTATTAACTTCTCCTTTCTCCTTGACCCATTATCAGCGGTAATGCTTCTGGTCGTCACCTTTGTTGGATTTCTCATTCATATCTATTCAATCGGCTATATGGAAAAGGACCCCGGTTATAATAGATTCTTCAGTTATCTCAATCTCTTTATGTTTTCTATGTTAATTCTCGTCCTCTCTTCAAATTTAGCCCTGATGTTTGTAGGCTGGGAAGGGGTTGGCTTATGTTCCTATCTATTGATTGGATTCTGGTTCCATAAGGATTCAGCAGCAAATGCGGGTAAGAAGGCATTCTTAGTAAACCGTGTTGGTGATTTAGGATTTATAATTGGGATTCTATTTACATTCTTTACCATCGGTAGTTTAGAGTTTTCAGATATAAACCATTTTATTGAATCTGGACATTTAACTTTTGAGATGGCAACCGTTATCGGTATATGCCTGTTTATCGGAGCAACCGGTAAATCTGCCCAGTTGCCCTTATATGTCTGGCTCCCTGATGCGATGGAAGGTCCTACCCCGGTCTCGGCATTGATTCATGCCGCAACGATGGTCACCGCCGGTGTCTATATGGTCTCAAGGATGAACCTCTTATATTCCCTTTCTGAGATTGCAATCAGCATTGTAGCAATCGTCGGTGCCGTGACCGCAATCTATGCTGCATCTATGGCACTGGTCCAGCATGACTTAAAGAGGGTTCTTGCCTATTCCACAATCTCACAGATTGGCTATATGATGCTTGGATGCGGTTCAAAGGCATATTCAGCCGGGATGTTTCATTTGGCAACCCATGCCTTCTTTAAGGCGCTACTCTTTTTGTCTGCGGGTTCTGTAATGCATGCCCTCTCTGGAGAATTGGACATAAGAAAGATGGGTAATCTAAAGAAATATCTCCATACTACATTCCCGGTATTTTTAATTGGGGCGATTGCAATATCCGGGATTCCGGGATTTTCTGGCTTCTTTTCCAAGGATGAGATACTTCTTCAGGCATTTCTTTCAGGTAGAACCTGGGTCTGGCTATTGGGACTAATTACTGCGGGTATGACTGCATTCTATATGTTCAGGCTCGTATTTATGGTCTTTTATGGCAAAGAAAGGATGCTCCCTGATGTCCAGCACCATATCCATGAGTCACCAAGGGTAATGACAATACCCCTCATAATCCTTGCGATTGGCTCTGTTATTGCGGGATATATTGGGCTACCTAAGGCATTGGGTGGTGGTGCCTGGTTCAGCCAGTTCCTTGAAGGGGTAATTCATGAAGAACACCATTATGTTCCACATTCCCTTGAATATGGTCTGATGCTACTCTCTGTAATTGTAGCACTTGTTGGTATATATATCGCCTGGCTCTTTTATATCAAGAGACCCGATTTACCACAAATGATTGTGGAAAAGGTAAAGGGTCTATATACACTCCTTTATAGAAAATACTATGTTGATGAGATATACAATGGAGTCTTTGTCCAGGGTGCCTTACTATTGGGCAGATTATTTGGCCTCTTTGACCTCTTTGGCATTGATGGTGCGGTCAATGGTGTAGCAAGTCTGGCAAGGGGAACGGGAAATATAACAGGAATCTTTGATACAAAAGGGATTGATGGCGCACTCAATAATATGGCAGATGGTTTTGGCCATACGAGTATTGCATTCCGCAGGGCACAGACTGGTTATATTCAGAATTATCTTCTGGCATTTATTATCGGTGTCCTTTTAATTATTACTTTAACCATTTTCCTTTAAGGAGAAAGGAGCGTAGATGAATCTACCAATTTTAACGATAATAACATTCTTTCCATTAATTGGGATAATAATCATCCTTTTTACAGATAGGAAGAGCGAAAAGTCAATAAAACTCGTTGCTAACATTGTTGCGGGGTTAAACTTCCTTATATCGCTCTATCTTATCTTTAACTTTGATATAAATAGAGAAGGATTCCAGTTTGTTGAAAAGGTAAGATGGATTCCCGCAGTTGGCATTAACTACTTTATGGGATTGGATGGTATTTCACTCCTGCTCATTCTACTTACCACACTCCTCTCTTTTATCTCGGTGCTTGTCTCCTGGGAAGGGATAAAAGAGCGATTAAAGGAGTTCTATATTTTGTTGTTGCTCCTTGAGATTGGTATGCTCGGTGTCTTTGTTGCCCTTGATTTTATCCTCTTCTATGTCTTCTGGGAACTCGTCCTTGTGCCGATGTATCTCCTCATTGGAATATGGGGGACATACAATAAACTATATGCGGCAATCAAATTCTTTTTGTATACGCTATTTGGCTCGGTGTTGATGCTCCTGGGTATATTGACATTATATTTCACCCATGGTGCCCAGACCGGTGTATACACATTTGATGCAGTGGAACTTATGTCCTATAACTTTGCATCAAATATCCAGTTCTGGGTCTTCCTTGCATTCTTTATTGGTTTTGCAATCAAGGTTCCGATGTTTCCCTTTCACACCTGGTTGCCTGATGCCCATACCGAGGCACCGACCGCAGGTTCGGTATTGCTGGCCGGGATTCTATTGAAGATGGGGACATACGGTTTTGTCCGCTTCAGTCTCTCTATCCTGCCTGAGGCATCAAGATTCTTTATGCCCTATATGGTGGCACTGGCGATAATTGCCATCATCTATGGGGCACTGGTCTGCCTTATGCAGAAGGACTGGAAGAGGCTCATTGCCTATTCATCAGTGAGCCATATGGGATTTGTGATGCTCGGGATGTTTGCCTTAACACCGATTGGCATCCAGGGCTCAGTCATCCAGATGATAAACCATGGTATTAGCACCGGTGCCTTATTTATGATCGTCGGTATTGTCTATGACCGCAGACATACAAGGCAGATTTCAGATTACCAGGGACTGGCAAAGATTATGCCATTATATTCCGCAGTCTTTGCGATAATGATGTTATCCTCAATTGGCCTTCCTGGATTGAATGGTTTTATCGGTGAATTCTCTATCTTAGTCGGGACATTCCAGGTGCGCTGGTACTGGGCACTGCTTGCTGGTTCGGGCATAATCCTGGGAGCCGGTTATATGCTCTGGCTCTATCAAAGGGTGATGCTCGGTGAGGTCAAAAGCGAGGAGAACCTAAAGATGTCAGACCTCAACCTGAGGGAATTTATCCAGTTCATACCCTTGATTCTGCTGGCGTTTGGGATTGGAATATATCCAAAACCAATCTTTCGGGTTTTAGAAAGACCGGTCAACAAGATTGTAGAGAGGGTCAATCCTCAGATGCTAAGGGCACCAACAAATATATCAATTCCAATGAGCGGGAGTAGTGATGCCGGGAATCATTAAGGAACTTGCCTCAATCAGCGCCGAGCTCTTCCTGACACTAACAATCATTATAATCCTCATCCTTGATTCATTTCTGAGGGATAAAAGAACAGTCCACTTCTTCTCTCTCATTTCGCTCTTTATTACATTTGTTCTTCTACTCATTGAACCCCATTCTGGTTCTATATTTTTCAACACATTGACCGTTGATGGCTATGCAATATTCTTCAAATCTATCTTTATCATCACAGGGATTGTAGTAATTCTCTTATCAGAGGATTATCTTAAAATAGAAGGGTTTTTCATCTCTGAGTACTACTTCTTTATCTTACTTTCTATCATTGGTATGATGTTCATCGTCTCGTCTGTTGACTTAATTGCAATATTTTTAAGTTATGAGATAATGGCAATCTCGGTCTATCTTCTATCCGGCTATCTGAAGAAGGACCGACGTTCAAATGAGGCGGGGATAAAGTATTTTATCATCGGGACATTGTCTACTGGGGTATTTCTATTTGGGATGTCATTTGCCTTTGGTCTCGGTTCTTCCACATCCCTTTATCTGATTGGTAGCGCATTAAAAGGGATTGCTGATTCTCCAATCACAATCCTTGCCCTGCTAATGATTATGTGTGCCCTATTCTTTAAGGTCTCGGCAGTCCCTTTCCATATGTGGACACCGGATGTATATGAAGGTGCGCCCACGCCGGTCACTGCATTCCTTTCTACCGGGCCAAAGGTTGCCGCAATTGCCATATTTTTAAGAATCTTACTTGTAGCATTTCCAGCACTTGCCCCAAAATGGCATTCAATCATCGCCTGGATTTCATTCTTTACAATGACATATGCCAATATTGCTGCCTTGACCCAGCGGTCATTCAAGAGAATGCTTGCCTATTCTTCCATCTCCCATGCTGGATATATCCTAATCGGTTTTGCGGCCGGTGGAGAGTTTGGCTATTGGGGTGTTCTATTCTATGCCTTAAACTACATCTTTATGAACATCGCCGGCTTCGGACTGATTCTCTTCTTAAGAAAAGGGGAGGCCTGGGGAGAGGAGGTAGATAGTTTCAATGGCCTGGCGAAAAAATCTCTAATCTTCTCGGCTGGCGCTACCATTATACTAATGTCCCTGGTTGGTCTTCCTCCGACTGGTGGATTCATTGCCAAATATCTCATCTTTTCCTCCGCAATAAAACAGGGTTATGTTGCCCTGGCGATTGCCGGTGTTTTGAATTCGGTCATCTCTCTATTCTATTATTTCCGTGTCGGTCAGGCAATCTTTATGAAGGAAGAATCCCCGGAGGTTAGATACTCAGCAAATCCATATCTTACGGGCGTTCTTGCCCTCTGTGTATCTGTAATCTTATTATTTGGTATCTATCCTCAGCCC
>CBFGJQ010000344.1:0-1865 GCA_965649095.1 Caldifarciminota bacterium
CATCCCATTCAACAATTTTTTAATACCATAGTCATTTTTAATAATAAAATAGAGGTCAATAAAATCCTTAGGGTCAAATCGGTCTGAAATTGCGATAAGTTTATTTACCCCGATATCAAAGATGCTATCAACATTTATGTTATTTACTCTTTTGAATCTTTTCAACCTTTTAAAGGGATAATAGGTAAATTCAACAACCAATTCATTATCGGGGAATTTTATTATATAAATTCGTCGGTCAAATCGTCGTGTGCGGATTATTTCTTTTATACGCAACTTACCTTTTATTCTATTTAGAAACTCTAAAACATACTCCTCTGGAAACTCTTCCTCGCTGAAGAAGTCAAGGTCTTCTGAATAACGGTGCTTCAAATAGAATGCCGATAATGCTGAGCCACCCGTTAAGTAAAAATGTTCTTTTATACTATGATTGCCATATTCCTCAAGAAAGACCCTTTGCTCTTTACTTAATATTTCTTTTCCGTTTTCCATTTTTTAAACACTTTTTATACATTTTCAACACCGCTACAAAGTTTTCATCAAGGTTCAATTCTTTCTTGTATTTTAACAGGGCATCAATATTTTCCGGTGTAATATCCTCGTTCAGCATCAAGTCAGATATTCTACGCAGACGCCATAATTTATCCCCGGGCAGGTTTTCATAATCCCAGACCTTCATAGCTAAATTATAAACAATTTAACTTGAAAATCAATAGAAAAATGAAGGAGTGTGAGGCATTGGCTTTCCTATTTCTTGAGCAATTCTAATTTCTTCTTAGCAGTATCACGATATCTTGCAACATCTTTATAACTGGGATAGACATTGATAACCAGATTCCATTCTTCTATCGCTTTTTCTAATTCATTTTTGAGATAATATTCAATCCCCTTACGGTAATGGACTTCACAATAGTTTAATTTTTCCTGAGTTAGCTCATACTTCTTTATTTTTTTAACTAACAATGGCTTTTCCACCATTAAGGTCTCTACAACCGCGACCTCTTTTACAATTACTGGTGGGCTGAAATATATTCTAATCATAAATGACGGTTCTTCCTCCAGGTAAACCTCAGCACTTATGAAATCACTATAACCGATTTTAAATTTGCTGACTAATCTCCTTGGATGGTACCCAGCGCCTAAATTTATGTTTACATTCCCTATAGACTGTTTAAAATAAAGTAAAAAATGAGGTGTAATTTCCCGGTTCTGAAAATTTTCTTCTATTTCAAGGGTTCCTGTAAAAGCACGGTATAGATAAGAGATGCCGATGCGGACACTCTTTTCTTCGCCTAATAGGTTATAATAACATAATCCGAAATTTAGAAGATACCTTGACCAGATACCAAAGTCCACAAGGGGATTGGTCTGGTCAGCTATTTTTATAACACCGAGATTAAGGCCTAAGGAAAAAGGAAGTCCAAAATGGAATGAACTACTCAACCAGTTTTTCCTTTCATTGATACGGTTCTCTTCTTTATCAGAACTTGAGAAACCCAGGCCAAATTTTTTGAGCCGAGTGGAGAGATTGAAATAAGTAATCACGCCGATATCCTTATGACTGAGATAAGATTCATAACTACCAAAAAAAGAAGTAAATGCAGGATTGGCAAGGGTTGGCCCATTTTCCGAAACAGATACGGTATTATAACTGAAATTCAAAACGATATAGAAAATTAAGTTATTCATAATGTTTAGCCATTGCCATTACTATATATCTGGTTCTTGCTCTCAACTTCATAGCATAGTAGTATATCAAAAGATTAGGGTTTGTCAAGTTATAATTGCGAGGTTGCTGAAAAAGTCCTTTATTTGTGCTTCTGGTTCATTAATTCAAGATGTCATTCCGAACTTGTTTCGGAATC
>CBFGJQ010000345.1:0-1860 GCA_965649095.1 Caldifarciminota bacterium
AAATGCAATAAATAAAACCCTGCAATTCAGCACATTAAAGAAAGTAAGGGTTATAAGTTATGTGGCAAATAATACAAAAAAAAGAAATTTATAGCCTTGGGTTAAAATATAAAGCCCCTTTACAATACATCTACTCCTGTTATCTTGGGGGCAAAAAGATGTGTGGCAAATGCCCTTCATGCCAAAAATTATTTGAAGCGACAATGGAGACCCCTTAATCTTTTAGCATCCCATCTCAATTACTGAATAATGTGTTCCTCCACCTTCGAAGTAGAAGTTAGACTATATTTACTCATTTTAAAATTATCAAATGATTCAAGATATTCAGGGAAACCCCTGAAAACCCCCGCTATCCAGCAAATGTTTTCTCAAGGCAAAAACCTTCCTCATATCGCCTCTCCTGAATATCTTGTGCCTTTTCTTTATTATAATGAAAAATTTCATTATGAGGTAATAGAATTTTTCAAATTCCTATTACCTGAACATAATCAGGGAATATCTCCTGAAAACCTTGGAGTAAAGATCTTAACCCTTCAGGATATTTAGCAATTCCGCCCTTGAAAAGGCCAAATTTTTTATTATAATTACCAATGTTTGATAATGCAGTCAGAATTTTGAAGAATGCAAAAAAGGTATTCATCCTCACGGGTGCCGGAATTTCTGCGGAAAGTGGTATCCCCACATTTCGGGGCAAGGATGGATTGTGGAAGAATTATTCAGCAACGGACTTGGCGACACCCGAGGCTTTTGAAAGGAATCCAGAACTGGTCTGGGAATGGTATCGGTGGCGCCAGGAGATTATTTCTAAGGCAGAACCTAATCCAGCGCATTATGCACTTGTAGAGTTAGAAAATTATTTTGAGAAATTTTTACTTTTGACTCAAAATGTTGATAATCTCCATCAGCGCGCAGGTTCAAGGAATGTATTAGAATTGCATGGGAATATATTCAGGACAAAATGTTTAAAATGCGGCAGAATAGACAAGATTGAAAAGGCAAAGATTGAAAAGATTCCATATTGCAAATGTGGTGGATTGTTAAGGCCGGATGTCGTCTGGTTTGGTGAGGCGATTCCCCAGGATGTATGGCAGAAATCAATTGAATTTTTAACAACTGCCAATGTGGCGATTATTTGTGGAACATCTGGTGTTGTCTGGCCGGCTGCAGGAATCCCTGAGGTTGCCAAAAACTATGGGGTGAAAACAATTGAAATAAATCTTGAATCAACACCGATAACACCAATTGTAGATGTAAGCATAATTGCTCCCGCAGGAAAGGTCTTACCGGAGATAGCAAAGAAATTGACAATTGCCTAACTATGGGAAAAACAAAAAATTCAAATCATAAAATTTTTCGTTTAATCTTTTATCATCTGAAATTCGGCATCTGGATTTTGGGCTTGATAAATTCTGTTTATTGTGCAGATACGCTTATGCAAAAATTAGTTGTTCATTTTTTCTATTCGCCTGCTTGTGGGCATTGTATGGATATCCTCCTTAATGAGTTGCCAAGATTACAGAAAAAATATGATTTTGAGTTTAAAAAATACGACCTAAATAATCTTGATAATTACAAACTGCTTGAGAGGATGGAAAAAGAGAAGAATGTTCAGCATATCGGTGAGGATTTACCCGTGGTCTTTGTCGGCGATTCTGTGCTTTATGGACCAAAGGAGGTCAGGGAAAGAATTGATCTATTATTAAAAAAATATGCTGGTATAAAAAAACTGCAAATCAAAAAGGATACGACCGCAATAAAAACCGATACATTAAAGGTTGAAACGGAAAAGATAAATTTATATTATTTTTACCAGCCCACCTGTCCTGAATGCAATCGCATAGAGGGACTACTCAATGGTCT
>CBFGJQ010000346.1:0-1858 GCA_965649095.1 Caldifarciminota bacterium
CAAATCCTCCCTGAATGTGTTGTTTTTAACCATCTCTTCAAGGTTCTTATTGGTTGCAGCGATTATCCGCACATCCACCTTTAGGATTTCCTTGCCGCCGAGCCTTCTAAACTCCCTTTCCTGAAGAAACCGCAGAAGGTCAACCTGTGTCTTTGGGCTTACATCGCCAATTTCATCTAAAAAGAGTGTTCCGTTATCCGCGATCTCAATCCTTCCCTTATAGCTTGAAATGGCACCGGTGAATGCGCCCTTTTCATATCCAAAGAGTTCTGCCTCTAATAAGGTCTCAGGCATTGCCCCACAGGCAACAGGAACAAACGGATATTTGTTCCTTGGACTCAATTCATGGATTGCCCGGGCAACGAGTTCTTTACCAGTACCACTCTCGCCCCTGATTAAAATCGTAGACTTTGTCGGTGCTACAGTTTTAACCATTTCAAAGACCTTTTGCATCTGTGGGGTTCTACCAATCAAATCCTGAAATTTAAACCTTCTTGTAAGCTCCCGGCGAAGACGGATATTTTCCTTTATCAAACGCTGGTGCTCAATGAGTTTTTTTATCACAAGACTAATCTCTTCAGGATTGAATGGTTTAACAAGATAGTCTGCTGCACCTTCCTTCATCGCCATCACTGCACTGTCAATCGTTGCATACGCAGTAATAATTATTACCGGAAGTTTCGGCCTTATTACATTGAGTTGCTTTAAGAGTTCAATGCCATCCATACCCGGCATCTTCAGGTCCACAATTGCCAAATCAAATTCTTCTTTTTTTACCAATTCTAATGCTTTATATCCATTTTCTACCGCTTCCGCAATATAGCCGTCTTCATTTAACCAGTCAGATAGTGAACTGCGCATAATCTCCTCATCGTCAACGACCAAAATTCTATGTCTTTCCATAATACTCCTTTTTAATCTTTTCTTTAATATAATCACCACATCTTGAACAGAAACTGTCTTCTTTGTGGTCCAGAGTAAAGATGTTATTCGCCAGATACATTACACACCTACCATCATCACAATGGACCATTCCAAAGCAATGTCCAAGTTCATGAATCAAGACTTTTTTTAACCTAATTAAAAGTAAATCATCATCATCGGGCAGGTTATAAAAACCCTGGCGTAGGCGATGGCTTGAGACAAGAGCTGCTTTCCCATTTAATTGTGCTTCACCAAAGACATACTCTAATACTGGGGTACATAAATCAATATCGGTAATGCCAACCAATTTTACTCCGTTAGGCGGTATCATGGCAAGCAATTCTTTGATAATCTTATGCCCATAATATTGATTTCTTCTTGGCTCAAAGGCATATAATGGATATTCATAATTCTGACCAAATCTAAACGGAAAAAGAAATATTTGCTCCAAGTCCTTCAAGATATTAGGTAGACTCTTTATTCTTACCGTTCCGATAAGACTAACACAGACATAACGGGTGTCCATATCTTATTATATAACAATTAAATCTAATTGTCAATCAGAGGCAAAGAAAGCGGTTTGCTGGAGTGATTGACATCTTAATTTTATTCGGTATAATATAATATGCCGAAGCAAGAAGTGATTGGCCTTGACGTAGAACTGATGAGACCATTTCTTGAGGGTCTCCTTAGAAATATGGAGGGCGGGGTTCTGACCGTAGACCTTAATAAACGGATAACATCCTTTAACAAGGCGTCAGAATGGATTACCGGGTATTGTCTTGATGAAGTTCTGGGCAAACATTGTGGCGAAATTTTAAAAGGTAACTTATGCACAAGTATTGGAATTTGAAAAATTCCAATACTTGATAATGAAATTTTTCATTATAGGAAAAAAATGGACAAGATACATCAGGGATTTCCGATCGCCGAG
>CBFGJQ010000347.1:0-1854 GCA_965649095.1 Caldifarciminota bacterium
CCTTATCCACAGAGGCTCACCATTATCATCCCTTATTCTATAACGAATATTATTCCTCACCATCTCCTGCACCATAAAGTGATTCTGCTCTTTATAAGTGCCTTTAAGAACAACTTCATCCCCAGGATGTAAATCGGTATCAAACATCCAGGCAGGTCCAAGATGGGCAAGCACCATCTCCTGATTCTGAATCTGTCTCTCATCACCCTGATTCTTCAGGCGAACCAGAATTCTGAGCGTATAGATATTGGTCTGGGGGTCTTTTCCTTCCTCGCTCTTAACAACCTCACCGGTTATCTCAGTCGTTTCTGCGGCAAAAAGGACACCACATAGACCGAAGATGAACAGGCTGATTAATAAAGTCTGCCTTATCATTTTGCCTCCTTTCATACCCTTATAATATGCAAATATTGTGCCTGATGATGTGATGAAATTTCATAGGTTTGTATCTCAAATATTCGCCAATTCTGTCAATCCGACAAATTTGTCGCTAAAGACCTTCTCCCCGATGATACCACTGTATTTTTGATTTATTTAGTAATTTTGTATTTTTCTTTGGACTCTTTGACAAATAATGTAAGCTGGTCTACAGTCTTAAGACAATATTTTGGTAATTTAGTTTCTGTGGTCAAAGCACTTTTAGAGACACACCCTGCGAGTGATTTCATCTCATATAGAGCTTCAGAAAGAGTAAGTGGTTGGCTATGGCTTTTTAAATTGGGGAAGACCTTTGTATAATATTCAACTGTTTTGCCCATAATGATTGTGAAGATATCTGCTTCAGTAATTGGCATACCAGATTTGAGGGTTCTTTTAGCCCAGAAAACAGCATCTTTTAATATAGTCTCTTTTAATGTCAACCAATTATCTTGGTTATATTTACTCGGTCTCTTTCTGCAAACGAATATACAATCGTATCGGATATTACCCTCACTTGAGTGAAATCCGCTTTTACCTTCCGATCTGACAATGGGACAGGCTGATATATAAAATCCTGCATCAAGTAGAATTTTACCGATACTCTCCCATGCCCACAATTTATTATGGTGAAAGGTAAAAATGAATAATCCATCATCTTTGAGCACACGGTGGCATTCAGTGAATACCCTTGTTAAACTATTGTTAAAAAATTCCAATGTTTTCCCTATGTTTTCATTTTGAACAATCTCATTGGGATGGCTGGAAAATTCTGGTTTGAACCAGGAATATAAATCTTTTAATCCCAATCGGAGCCAGACATAAAAGAAATCAGCGAGTTCAGAATATTGAATGTTATCAAAGTAAGGTGGGTCTGTAATAACTGCATCTATGGACTTATTTTGTATATACGAAATGTCTTCAGCATTATCACATCTTAGCATGGCAGAATTGGATGTGCGTTTAAGTGCATCAAAACTGGACACGATATTCACACCAAATTTTTCCTGCGCCGAATTCACAATATGTTTTCTACTGTCAATTGATTTTAAAGAACCAAAGTATTCCTGAGTAAATATCTTCGCGCGACGAACTTTCTTAAAACATTTGATAAATGTTCCACGACCATAATCAGTCCCCCATATATTATTCTCAGTAGGTCTTTCAATTGGATGATAAGCATGAAGCCCAAAAAAGAGAGAGATTTTGTGCCATTTTGTTTCATATTTACAAAACATATTATTTGCATCTAAACAGTCAGAAAATGCAATGAGCATTAATTCTCTAATATTAACATCGGAAATCTTAATGATTTCTTTCAAAAGTTTAGATAAACATAACAACTGCCGTTCGTTAAACATATCCCTGAAATAAATATAACCGTGATTTACTGGACGTGGATCCTTTCGTCCTTCTGTGGGAATCTTCTGATGCGGA
>CBFGJQ010000348.1:0-1847 GCA_965649095.1 Caldifarciminota bacterium
CCCAACCCAGCTAGTCTGCTTGGTACTTCTAGTAAGTTTATCTAAGATCTTTATCATAATTACATTATAGTTGACAAATGTTTAATTTTTAGTATAATGTTTCCACTTATGGACAACAAGCAAAGGACATCCGAGCTGCGCCTTGAGGTGGTAAAATACTACCTCAATAATAACACTTCTTTGAGAAAAACTGCTCAAAGATTTAATGTCAATTATAGAAGTGTGTTCAGATGGCTCAAGATTTTCCGAAAAAAGGGAGAAAAGGGACTGCTGGTTAATTATAATAGGCCCTGGAACAGAATGACAAAAAAAATGGAACAGGCGATTGCTAATTTAAAGGAGAATGACCCAACTCTAACTGTAAGGAAGGCAAAAGAGATCCTTGAAAAAGATGGTTTTAAAATCTCAACCAAGGGAATCTGGGGAACCTGGCAGAGATATGGTCTTGCCGGATTTAGAAGGGAGATATTACAGAATGATTTTACAGAATATATTCCCTGGACAAGTGAGTCGGCTGGGCAATATCGTAGGGCGCAGACTCTTTATAGTCTGGGACAGATAAAGGAAGCGGCACAGGTATTAAATAATATTCCCTCTTTGCCAAAAAATGAACTCCTTATCAAAATTCCGGATAAATATTTGAATTTAAAGAGAAGGATAGAAAAGTTATATTATTTATTTGGCACAATGTCAATATCGCCTTATTTGAAAAGAGTGCGGAAGTTATATAAAAAGGCAAGGGAGAAGGGATTTAATTATTTAGCTTTAAGGGCCGGTATTGAAGAAGTTATGGCACTTGAATGGAGTGCAAGATTTAATGAACAGAAAGCAACAATAGATGAGATGCAAGACATAATTGAACCTCCTAATCCGGCAACGAAGCGAGGCTCATATCTCTTATTTGAACCGAAATATACCTTGTTTATATCAAAAGGTATCTTATATTCAACTTTGTCATTAATAAAAGAGGCAAAAAAAATTGCCCAATACTGTAAGACACTATTAAAAAGAATGAAAAAGCCTTCTCCCTATTTTATGCTTGACCTCGGTGCCCTCTACAACAGTATAGAAGAATATAAAGATGCTGAATACTGGTTTTTAAGGGCGCTTAATGATGTTGATGAAGAAACAAGAGGTGTATATCTCGGTGCACTTGCTCACATATATTTTATGAAAGGCGATTATAAAAAGGCTTTTTTTATCTTTAGGGATTCAAAGTTTTACAGATGGGTAGATGATTCATTACCCTTTATTTATCAATCCTTTTTGGCAGTCTTAAAAGGCAACCCCTTTGAGGCGATGTCATTAGTGATTTCCGCGCTTAAAAGTTCAAAGAAGGAATTTAACCGTTGTATATTTGGGACATCTCTCGCGCTTGCACAGATCTATTCCCTGCTTGGTGAGCGGAAAAAATCAAGAAATATACTTGAAAGATTGATGCCTTTTCTTGAAAAAAATAAATTGGTTCTGGAGCAAAGAATACTTGAACATATTCTCTATGCTAATGATAAAAATCCGCCCGATGAAAATTCTATTCCTTCCCTGCGGCTTATCCATTTATTAAAAAACAACAAATATTCTCAGGCATTTTCTTACGCACAGAAAAGGTGGCTTTTATCTAATTTTTATAGATTTGTTTTTCTTATTCCAGAGGTTGTAACAATGCGACTTGAAAATGGAAGAGAGACAAAATTACCCAAGGCACTCTTAAGATTACCAGCTTTTAATAAGTTAAGGCTGGTCTATGATATTCACTTTTTGGGACCAATAAGAATTACCAGAAATCAAGTATATCTACAGGTAAGATTAAGACCTCATGATACGGCATTTTTGATCTATCTCTGTCA
>CBFGJQ010000349.1:0-1839 GCA_965649095.1 Caldifarciminota bacterium
CTTTCTTCGGGCATAGGCAAGGGCAGGGAAATATCTCTTTTTTTGCAGGAGTAATGCCAGCTTTATTGTGGGGAGGAGATTTTTATCTCCAGTATGTTCTGTTTTTATGCCCGTAAGGATGGAAAAAATACTTACTCCATTCTTCAAGCCCTTCTTTTTTAAGAAGGGAATCATTCTTTTAAGCAGGATTAAGGCATGTTTTTTGTCACCGAGGGCCAAGTAAGAGCTCGCCACCAGGAGGGTTGTTCTGAAGATTCTCTCGCCCATATTCTCCTTCTTTGAAAGATTGAGCGCCTGGAGAGCCAGTGAACAGGCAGTTTCGGGACTACCAGTTAACAGAGCAAGGCCTGCTTCACAGTTCTTTTTGAACGGCTCTTCATCCCAGCCGCAGAACCGGGCATATTTTGATAGTTGAATCGCCTGTGTATATTCACCGTTCGTTGCATAAATATTAGCCAGATACCCCTTTATTTTATCTTTTATCTCATCACTGACCTTCTGGTCCTGGACCCTTAACAACCACAGCCTTGTCCTTGAATAGTCCTCAATATACGAATATAAGACTGCCATTGTTGTAGAAAAATATGGGGGCACAATCCTCTTTCTGCTCAACCTCTTCTGACATATCTTTATGACTGCCTTTGTCTTTTCTATCTCTCCCAGCATAGCGAGTCCAATTGCCTCTAAGATAGATAGTGAGAGCATAGGCCAGAAGAGGAGATAGGAAGGTTTGATATCCTTATGCAAAATTTTTCTACACTCACCTATTTTTTTTAATATCCTTGATGGCTCAGCACTCCATTCCAGGGCAATCGCCTCCAGAATCCCGACGCGGAGCGCTGAATAGTATAGTCTATTTCCAAGACATTCCTTGAATAGGTATTCTGCCTCCTTAATAAATTTACTCAACTCTATTCTCCCGAATAGGCTACCCAGTAGTTCAATGCGGCGCCTTAGATTTAAATGTTCTTTTGGAATCTTTGGTAGTAATTCGTTCTTGGGGAGGCTCGGGATTGAATTGAGTATCTCAGCAGATTTTTTAATTTCACCATTCTTGAATAACTGTTCGGCAATCGTATATTTCTGCCTTGCCTCTTTTGTCCAGGGTAGAGATTCGGTAAAATCATCAGTGATTTCTCCTTTTTCAAATCCGGTGTAGCCATACCGCTGCCAGACCTTGAATATCCCATTGGTGGAGATAGAAAATCCTTCTTTTTTAAGGTAGCTCAAGGCTGAGCGGATTGTTAATCCTGGATTTTCTTCTTTTAAGATTACAAGCCTCTCTTCTATTACTCTGTTTGTTCTATTCCAGGGTTCTCTGTAAAGACTACCCATCAACCCGGCTTCCCCATATTCTCTATACCACCTCACCCAGCGATGGATAGTTTGGTAAGGAATCTTAAGGAGCCTTGCGGTCTTGCGCAAAGAGCGATGCTGGAGATAGGTCTTTACTGCATAAAGTCGCTGGTTATATTTAGTGTTCATATTTGGCGGTGATATTATACCTCAAAATGTTAATTCTGTCAATATTAAATCTGACCTCTATAAAGATATAGAAAAATCAATAGTTCCGTAGGGGATGAGATTGATAAATCATCTACAATATTGGTTATAATTTATTGGATAGGAATTTGAAAAATTCCTATCCAATATTAGGGAAAAAAATGGACAAGATACATCAGGGATTTTCGATCGCCGATGGAAGGGGCACAAACTTAGATGGAGCATCGCTGGGGTTTCAGGGGTTCTCCCCTGATGTATCTTCAGGTAATAGGAATTTCAAAAATTCTAATGGAACCCTCAAGTGTATCCTCTCCCTTTTCAAGGGAGAGGGGAGGG
>CBFGJQ010000350.1:0-1839 GCA_965649095.1 Caldifarciminota bacterium
TCAAGTTCAGGACCAGAACAGGTTCATTTCAGGGACAGGTCAGGATTCAGCATGACAGGTTGCTCTAATGGACTTTTTCAGCAATCTCTTCTTTGACACTTTGACAATTGTCAAAGTGTCAAACTTTCACTGGATATGACAAATAATGAACGAAACCCTGACCGATATTAAAAACGAAATGCGTAAGAAATAATGGTGCTGTAATACTTACAAAAGCAGTTCCACGATTCCATTATTCCAGTATACTGGAATAAATGAAAGATAGGAATTCAGGAAAACAAAGGTATTCGTTACCATTCATAATAATAGTCCCTTCGCCCGGGGATTCTTAATAATCTTGATACCATATTCTTGAAATCTTCCGCAAGTGAATATAAAGGGGTTGAGAGGTCAACCGAGGCAGCAAACAAAACCTTTTTGTCTTTGTTCATTCCAATAAGAAGTGTAATCACATCACCAAGGTCATAACCACCGAATATATAAATATCTTTGAAATTCAAATGTATGTAATCATAATATTGGGTTTCAATAAACGGGATTGTTGCCCCTATGGATAGTCGTTTCCACCAGAATTGTCTATCGTAGTTCTTTAATTGTGATTCTATATTGTCAATCCGGTTGCTTGTTGCCTCTGGAAGTCTAAATCCCGTGAGGTCAATTAAATTGTGTAATCTGTTTATCTTCACAAGGATATCCGATGCATTGGGAATTTTGGGATTGCATAGGTTTATCTTAAATGACAGCGCTCCTACCCAACCTGCGGTATCATTGTCAATGTCATAACTCAAACCGCCACTAAGATGGAGTTCAAAATGGATTCTATTATTTGCATCATCTTCTATTTCGTGGATATAGGACAGGACATTCTGTAAGATATTATAATTATTTATCTTATCAATCACGGTCAGGGAATTGGTATCGCTAATGTCATAAAAAGGAGTAATGTTTGGAGGTACGTATGGAACCCATCGGTAAGATTGAGACAATGAAAAATTTGGCAAAGAGAAGACAATCAGGAAATGACACAATACTTTCCATCCGGATTTAATGATAAAATTCATATTGGCTCCTTTTTAAAATTTATTATATACAAAGGTAGTTAAAAATCAAGCGTTTCTTCCCATTATAGGTTTTACTTAAAAGTTGATTTTTATTTAAAATTGGATATAATAGAGAAGAATAAATGAATTATATTATTGGGCAGTCAGCAAAATTGCAGAAAATTGAGTTTGAGGAATCGGTCAAGCGACCCATTTGGCAAAGGATTAACAATTCATTTATAAAGACCTATAAGCCCATAATGGATGATGCGCCCTATAGAATTTTTAATTCAATGGCAGAATATAAAAAGTGGTGCCAGAAAAGTTTACCAAAATGGCTCGGCTATGGTAAATAAAAGTTTTTCATATCCAATAGCAGAGAGGCTTGCCAGGATTTTTGCAAAACATAAGGTTGAATATCTCATTATTGGAAAATCGGGTGCCATACTTTATGGCTTCCCTGATACCACTCAGGATGTTGATTTATTCCCAAAAAAGGACAGGTTGAACGGCAAGAGGATGGTAAAGGCATTAAAAGAATTGGGTTTTGAAATTGACAAGACCTTAGAAACAGCGATAATAGAAGGGAAGGATTTTATACAAATCCGTGGCGGCCCCTTCGATTTAGACCTGGTCTTTGCGCCCGATGGAATTGAGTCGTATGAAGAGGCCAAAAAAAAAGCACATTTAATTGGAGGAATCTTTCCTGTGGCTTCGCTGGAGGATATTATAAAAAGTAAAAAATCAGCAGGTAGAAAGAGAGACAAAGAAGTTCTGGAGAGACTTGAAGATTTTTATA
>CBFGJQ010000351.1:0-1829 GCA_965649095.1 Caldifarciminota bacterium
GATAATTAAAAGACTCGATTTCACACCCCGGGCATGGTTCAACTGCAGTTTTTCTGAGGCCGCAACCCAGGGCGGCGAGAATTATTCACTTACACCCTACCATTTCAATCCCCTTGTCTTTATCCACACTCTTCAACATAACTGGGGAAAGGAGGCTGATTTATTTTTTCACCTTGATGCGCGCATCTTTTTGAGAAATTTCTCTCTATATTCTGCCTTACTCGTTGACGATTTTCAACTTGAACCCGACCCCAATGGAATTCGCTGATTTATTGTTATCAAATAATTTTCTTATAATGGAGTACCATCTGCTCTCCCGATGGATATATTGTATTTATGCTCCTTATCAGAGATATATCTATTATGGTAAGCCAATCGGCTTTCCCTATGGACCCGACTGCGATGAGTTCTTTGCAAAATATATTCACCACTTAAATAAAAATCTTGACCTAATATCAAGTTGCATATATTTAAGGAAAGGTGAAAATAGGATAAATTCTCTCTGGCCTATCCCTGAAAATCCCCGGGTATCAGGTACCTCTTTTCCTGAAGACAATTTTCTATCGGGGACTGCTCAGAAGATACTGAATATCAATATCGGCTTCCGCTTTTTTTATAAAAATCTATTTTTCCTTGAATTATCCCCTGGTTATTTAAGGATTCAAAACCATAACCACATCCCCGGGAGAACAAAAAATTTAATTCCCTTGCGAATACAGTTTGATTTCCTGCATATTTAAGTTTACGGATGAAAGGTAAACATTCGCTATGGGACCTTATCTTCCTCACCCGACCTATTCTATTGATTCCGGTCTGGGCATTTTTTCTCCTTGGTTATTTAAAGGCAGGGGGTGATAGATTTCATTTCAACCATACCTTCATTTTGACAATAACTGCCTGCACGTCCCTGATTTCAAGCCTTTATATCTTAAATCAGATAGGCGATAGAAATTCTGATGCAATAAATCAAAAACATCTTCTCATTGCGGAAGGAATCATTCCCCTGCGCCTTGCTTATATTGAGATGTTCATTTTACTAATTGCAGCCTTATTTCTCTCATTCCGTCTATCTCGGAATGTAATCTTATTTATGGTTATCTCTTTTATTTTCGGTATTATTTATTCTTTTCCTCCCTTCAAATTAAAGGCAGTCCCTATTGCTGATTTTCTAATCAATGGTATCGGCTACGGATTTTTAAACTTCTCCTTGGGCTGGCTTACTGCCAACCGATTTTCAAACCAGACAATCATCTCTTCTCTGCCCTATGTATTGGGGGTAAGTGCAATCTTTGTAAATACTACAATTCTTGATATTGAAGGTGATAGAGAATGTGGCTATCTGACAACGGGAGTATTACTTGGTAAATATATTTCTGCACGCCTTGCCCTGTTATTAATCGTTCTCTGCATTTTTATTTCCATTATTATCAGGGATTACATATGCCTGATTCCCGCCTTAATATCTTTCCCATTATTTTTGATTGCGGGTATTAAAGGCGATGAAGAATTTATAAAACTATCAATTAGAATAGGTGGCCCATTGCTTATTTTGTTGGTTGGTATTATTTTCCCTTACTTTCTTATAACCACATTGTTGATTTTTATCTTTTTGCGTATTTATTATAAAAAGAAATTTAGTATTAACTATCCAGGTCTATAGAATCTCTATGGGAACGTGCTAACGAAGAGAATAAAACATATTGCCCTTTTAAATCACAAAAGGGCACTCTCAATTTTTTCAAAGATCGGCTACAATATGGGTATTGCCGAAGCAGTGCATAATATTGGGAATGTCTGAAAAGGCGATTTCAGAATATGTGAAGGCGGGG
>CBFGJQ010000352.1:0-1826 GCA_965649095.1 Caldifarciminota bacterium
TAAGCTGGAATGAATAAATTAAAAATTAAAAAGAATATAATTATGAAAGAAGCAATGTCAAATTCTAGCGATAAATTAGGATTTTATTTAAGACAGGAATTAACTGAAGGCTTAAAACCACCAACTCATGAACCGCTTACAATAAGTGAGGTAGAGCTTGTGGAGAGAAAATTAAAACTGAGAGTACCGTTTCAAACTTCTTTTGGCAGATTTGAAGAGCTGATTAGATTTTTTCCTATTATTACTTTTAAAACTCCAGACAATAGAGAAATTACCGGAATAGGTGAATCGCCTCCCTTGCCTTACCCTTGGTATGATGGCGAAAGCGATAGTTTAACAAGAGTGGCTTTAAGCGAATATATTATTCCAAATCTTAAAAGAAATGCTCAATTGCCAATTACTTCTATAAACGACTTTCTTAAAATAAGTGGTATTAATGAGATTGTAAGAAATAATATGGCAAAATGCGGAATTGAGGCTGCTTACTGGGATGCGTTGGGAAATTTGCAAGGGACTCCGGTTTCTAAACTCTGGGGTGGTGAAAGAAATACAGTTGAAGTGGGAACAAGCGTTGGTAGTCTTAACATTGACGATGCCCTCAGAAGAGTAGAGGCAGCGCTCCAGATGGGAGTAAAACGAGTAAAGATTAAAATTAAACCGGGTTTTGATGTTGTGTTAGTGAAAGCAATAAGGGAAAGATATCCCAATATTCCTCTTCAAGTTGATGCCAATGCCGCTTATGATCTTGATAACCCAGAACATATAAAGGCTTTACAGGCATTAGATGACTATAATTTACTAATGATCGAACAACCATTATGGAATGACGATCGTTATTATCATCTTCAACTATCTCATCAATTAAACACACCAATCTGTTTAGATGAAAGTATTGAAAATGTAAGACATGCAATAGAGGCAATTGAAATGTGGGCAAAGGAAGGGATATTAGGCAAATTAATCATCAATATTAAACCTCCCCGGGTTGGCGGTTTTTGGGAAGCAGTGAAAATAGCCAAGGTCTGTCGATTAGTTGGTGTACCAACATGGTGTGGCGGCATGCTTGAATCAGCGGTAGGAAAGACAGCAAATCTTCATTTTAGTACCCTCACTGATCTTCCAGGAGATCACGTTTCTCAAGGCAAACCTTACTTTGAGGAAGATGTTGCTAAACCACCACTTTATCACGATGGGGTTATCGATGTTCCCCAAGAGCCTGGATGGGGATTTAAAGGGTTAAAAATTTAAAAAAAATATGACGGAAAAAGAACTAGAAACAATAGTGGATTTATCTTCTGCGTACATTCAAAAACTAAGAGAAAGAGAAAGTTTTTACAACCAATTTGTTTTACCAGAACATCAGATATTATTAACAACCTATCCTATTGAACTAGAACCAGATCCAATGAAAAGAGAGGCAATCTTATTAGAGAGATTAAACGCATTAATCCAACACGCGAGAAGAACTCCTTTTTATTCTAATTATCCCCCTGATTGTCTTCCTGAAGAATTAACTAGCGTGGAAGATTTATCACGCATAACAGTAATTTCAAAACCAGACTTAATTGCTCAACATAAAAATATGGAATTACCTATACCTCAATTAGGAATGCAACATTATCAATCTTCAGGTACCAGTGGTGTTCATGTAAGAAATATCAGAAATTCTTTAGAATTGTCTCCCCATTTTGCAAGAGCAGCGAGATTTTTTCTTTATGCTATTGACAGTCCCACTAACGAAGTGTTTTTAAATCTTCTATATTATGGAGGTCGATGGAGTGGTGGTATTGGTGCTCATTTAATAATGCAGGAAGGTTTAATTAATT
>CBFGJQ010000353.1:0-1819 GCA_965649095.1 Caldifarciminota bacterium
AAGGTGATTGTCTTGGCCTTGTGGCCTCAGGGGGCAGGAATGGCGGAGATGGCGCTGGGAAAGATTCCTGCAAAATACGATAAAAAATATGGCCAAGATTATGTCTTTTTAGGATACAAGGCCGGTGCCGCGGCAGTTGTCCTTGGCCTCGGCGACGATTTTAAGAATGTCTTTCCTGTTGACTATTACAATAATCCCGTAGATTCATTGCCATTGACATCCCCAATTCACAATTATAATGACATCAGTCTCGTTGTGAGTTTTTCTGCTGGTGATCCGGGTTATAGAACCTGGCTCCTCTATGGACAGTCAAAATTTGGTTTTAAATTAGGAACCGGGGTAACCGCGGTATCGGCCGCTGATACCTATCCTTATCTCAATAGCGGCCAGCTCATCGGTGTCTTTGCGGGTATGAAAGGGGCTGCTGAATATGAGACTGCCTTGTATAAGAAGGGCTACCGGTTGACCAGCAGAGATGCAACAAAGGCGATGGATGCCCAATCACTTGGCCATTTCTTTATTATGCTATTTATTATAATAGGAAATATTGGTTTCTTGCTCTTAAGGAGAACAAGGTGAATATTTCTAATGACATACTCATCTGGGTTTCATCGCTATTAACCCTTTGCATCTTTTCTTTTATATTCCGTGATAATCCATTCTATCGGTTTGCTGAACATCTCTTCGTTGGGACCTCCGCCGGATACTTCATTGCCCTTTCCTATCACAATGTCGTCTATCCAAATCTCATCGTTCCCCTTTTTAAGGAAGGACATTTCATATATGTTATTCCCCTCATCTTGGGAATCCTCTATACCACCCGCTTTATCCCCCGGATATCCTGGCTTGTAAGAATACCGATCGCTTTTATCTTAGGTTGGGGCTCTGGGGTAGGAATACCGGCTGCGCTCCAGACCGATGTAATAAAACAGATTCAGGGGACAATGCTTACAAGGCAAAGTTTCACGCGCTGGGATGAAGGGTTGTGGGCGGTTATAATTCTAATTGGCGTTATCGCTACTTTAATCTTCTTCTTCTTCTCCCGCGAAAGGAAAGGGGTGATTAAGCCATTAGCCAACCTCGGTATAATCTTCATTATGCTTGGCTTTGGTGCCTCTTTTGGCTATACGGTAATGGCAAGAATCAGCCTCTTGATTGGAAGATTTCAGTTTTTGCTGGGTCCCTGGCTGGGAATAATAAAATAATAAGGGCTGGACTGGATTTTATAAGGGGCTATCGCAATTTCAAATACTTATGAATCTGAGGAATTATGCGCACATCAAATAGTCTTTCCATTGCCTTTTTTTGAATTTCCAGTAGATTTGGAATCTTTTTAGAAAAGACCGGTTGAATAACTAACGGAATTTTGGGATTTACCCTTTCAATTATTGATAAGACCTGCTCCAATTCTCTTGGAATTAGATTCTCATTTATTACCATCTTGACAAAGACCTCTTTCTTGTTTATTAACCGCAGCATCTCTTCATGCTTCTTCCACATACCAGGACGTCCAGTAGCAGTTGGAATCTTAAAATCAAGTGCCACAATGTCAATGTGCCTTGAGACCATTTCAAATGCCCCGGGTAGCGTTCCATTCGTTTCTAAGTAGATTATCTTTCCGGTTTTCTTCAACTCTTCACATAACTCCAATAAGAATATAGGCTGGAGCAGCGGTTCTCCCCCGGTTAAAGAGACAATATTTTCGGTGAGCTTGTCTAAGATAAACTTTAACTCAACGGGGTTATTGAATTTCTGTTTGCCATAAATAAATGGACCCTCAAACTTCTGGCATTCAGGAACATCGCAGTAATTACAGGAG
>CBFGJQ010000354.1:0-2134 GCA_965649095.1 Caldifarciminota bacterium
TATAGGAAAAAAATGGACAAGATACATCAGGGATTTCCGATCGCCGAGGGAAGGTGCACAAACTTAGATGGAGCATCGCCGGGGGTTTCAGGGGTTCTCCCCTGATGTATCTTGACATGACAAAGAAAAGAATCAAGATATTCAGGAAGGACGATGTGAAGAAGGCTTCTGCGCCAGGAGAAGATTTGCTGGATAACAGTTTTTCAGGGGGACTCCTCTGATGTATATGCAACCAATTGTTAGTTCCTGGCGGAGCGGTTTCCTAACTGCGCTTACAAATCGGGGCTGGGGAGCCCCTCCGGCCGGGGTTCTTTTTCAAAGGGGGTATAGGGGAAATCCCCTTGATGGAGGACGATCCTGGGCATCCGATGATATTATATCTATTTATTCTAATTGAACCAGTTCAGACGATTCAGCTGCCTTTTAAATGCTCAGCCCTTGCCGCTTATGGTGACAACATATACCTTGCGCCATTTGTCGGAAAGGGAATTTTGAAAGTAGACCCCTCAGGTAATTTTGAGGTTAAACAATTTACGGAAAGTGAAAATTACCGGATATACAATTTTGTAGTAGCACCCTTTGCCCTCTATCTTAATAATAGCCGGTCAATAGAAAAGTTTTATATAAACCAGGGGATAAAGGAGACAATCTATAAAGGGGATGAAATAGCCTCCTTTATTGT
This sequence comes from Caldifarciminota bacterium, assembly GCA_965649095.1. Lineage (GTDB taxonomy): Bacteria > Hydrothermota > Tepidihabitantia > SM23-42 > JAOAFX01 > JBDRWI01. The sequence continues at coordinate 683 of CBFGJQ010000354.1, forward strand.
CACACCCGAGGAAGAGTCGCTCGTTTCTGAGATAAAAAGGCAGGAACTCCTCTTTCTAAATTCCAATTATGAAATAAAGTTAAGAATAAAAAATCTCAGGGCGATGGATATTGCCATCTCAGATCGTAATATCTTTGTTCTGACGCAAAAGGGGATAAAGGTATTTGACCGCTATGGGAATATTATCGAGAAGATAGAAATCCCGGAAAGGTTTGAAAGGGTATTTGCTGACAGTTTTTCTATTTATCTCTTTTCATCCCGGGCAGATTATATATACAAATGGGCTGGTCAGTGGGAAAAGATTGAAGTCGGCAAAAGATTCTCAAATTTTTTAATAACTCAAAATAATGTCTACATACTTGATGCCTATGGAGCTAATCTCTATATTTATAATCGGATTGACTTCTGAACAGGAATTGGATTCAGTCTATTACAACTTCCAGTGTGTCACTCTGGATAGCATCGCCCCGGCGGAAGATACATTCCTTGTCGTAATCAAGCAAAAAGAGGATGAGCCGAAGTATCAATCGCTCAGGGTAAATGGGATGAAGGAGTTCAACTTTGATATGAATAGTGGCTTTGACCAGGGATTGAAGGTGGCAATTGCTGGTGAACTTGAGGGCATAAAGATTGAAGGTAATCTCTCTGATAAGGCAGCCCCTGCCCAGACGACACGCATCTCTGATATAGAAAAGATGAACTTGAATTTAAGCACCAGAAATTTCTACGGTGGAATGGGCGACCTTACCGTTGATCTGCCTTTCGGTATCCGGGATGAGATAGAAGGGGGTAGAGTGGGAGTCTTCAGTAATAACGAAGGTATTAGTCTCAATCTCTCTTATGCCCTGAGTCGTGGTAAGTATCGAAGAATTGAATTCACGGGCGAGGAGGGGAAGCAGGGTCCTTATTTTATCCTTGGACCGGTAGTCTATGGTTCAGAAAGGGTTTACTTAACAGAGGGTATCCACTCACCCCGAATACTCCAGCGCAATGAGGACTATTACCTTGATTATGCCCAGGGAATCCTGACCTTTACCAATAAGAATATAATTACCCACAATACCCGCATTACTGTAGAATATCAACAAACGACGGAGGACTACCTGAATATCTACCAGGAAGGGGATGGAATAATAAAGTCCGATTCTTTAACACTAAAATTTCTGGCGCGCAGAATAAATGACGACCGTAACAACCCCTTGTCATTCTCCTTCCGCCCGGAAGAGATTGAAGGTCTAAAGAATTGTGGTGATTCCTCAAGAATCTACCATATCTATGCCGACACAGCCACCTATGGTAGTTATGACCTGGTGGATAGTCATTTTGTCTATGTGGGCGAAGGAAAGGGGAGGTTCAATGTTACATTTTTTTATACCGGAGAGAATCAGGGGGACTATATCTACAACCCGCAGATTAAGGCATTCTCCTATCTCGGTCCGAAGATGGGCAACT
>CBFGJQ010000354.1:2144-10761 GCA_965649095.1 Caldifarciminota bacterium
CCGCTAAAGAGAATCACCCCCCCTGCGGATAACCAATTCTATGGAGTGGGGATTGAATATAGATATGCAACTCTTGCCCTCTATGGCTCAAATCTTGACAAAAATACCTTCTCATCCTTAGATGACCAGGATAACCGGGCATTCGGCTATAATCTCAGCCTCAAAAAAAGATTGGGAATATTGTGCGGCGGTATCCAGTATATCAACTATCCTCAAAACCTCAATCTTCCCTTTAGCCCCAAGCCCATTAACTACTATTCCCTCTACAATACCGATGAGCCCTTAAGTGAGATGGCAAATTTAGAATTGAGTCTTACACCTTCAGAAGAATTCGGTATGGATCTCTTCTATGGAGTTCTGAATCGCCGCCACCACCGCCGGGGTGTGCGATTCAAACCGCTCTTTCTCTATTTTTCTATTGAAAATATTGACACCCTGAGTAAGTTCGGAATCGGGGGAAAGAGAGAAGTCGGAACTTTTTCCCTCTCCTCTAACTGGGAGAAGAGGGGAGACTCTTACTTTTTTGACTACAGTGGTAGATGTAACATAACCAAATTCGTTAATCTTGGTGTATCTGGAGACTACTATTCTGATACCATCGCAAGAGCAATTACTACAAAATTGGATTTTTTCAGTATGCCGGTAAAGGTCTTTTTGGGTCATCGTCTTTACAATGATACAACCTTTCTCTTCGGTAATCTGGAATTAAACTTTGGCTATAAAAACTTTAATCTGCGCAGTCTTATCCAACAGACACAAAAATACTCCCAGAAGAGGGATGAAATCTACCAGCGGGTTAAAAAGGGAAGCGGGGACTATGTCTACGATTCCCTGACACATACCTATATTCAGAAAATACCCGGCGATTACATCAAAAAGACAGTCCTCTTAAATGAATTTGAAAGGGTGCTTACCCGGAATTATACTATGGAGTTGGGCTATCTTGTAAAATCTTATGCGACAAAGTTAAGACTCAATTATTTAGACGAAAAAGAATTCTTAAGCCATCTTGAAGACCTGACATTGAACATAAATAGCGGTGACTGCCATTTAGAGGCAGACCTCCAGCATGAATTTTCACTTGACCGGCGATTTGCCCTTGCGGCAGTCTTAAATCAGAACCGGATATTTTCTATTGCCCCTTCAATTAAGAGATTTTACAATGTCAACTCTATTACCGAGCATATCGAGAAATGGCAGGAATGGTTGAGGGAAAAGAGAAATGAATATGCAACGACACACTATCTGGAGATTGTAGAAAGTCCACAGCTTAAGCCATATATTGGCTACACCTACGCCCGAATCTTTTCCGAATATTTTGCCGAAATAAACCCCCTTTCGCGCCACACCCCAAAGCTTGGTGTTCTCTGGGCATGGGCATTGAAAAGAAAGGGAAGGATTGAACTGAACGGTGAATTTATTTACCAGAGGTATAACATTTTAAATGTTCCCTACTTCTTTAGTGCCAATGCCCCACCCGGTTTAACAAAGGTATTGAGCACAAATGCAAATTTTGGTGTGGGTGAAAATACTACCTTTAGCCTCATCTATACAATTCAGTTCCCGGCTAAAGAGAGGTTTTATCAGATTTTGAAGTTTCAAACAAGAATCAAATTTTAGGAATTATGCAATCGGAAGAAGACTATCGCAATTTTTATGAACTTGCCGGTAAGTTATATCCTGAAGACAGGCTTACCTACTCAAGTTTGAGTGGCCTGGTGAGAAAGAGGTGGGTGTTAGAGAGACTTGCCGCTATGCCCGGGGGAAATTTGCTTGACTGCGGATGTAATATCGGAAGATTATCATCATATTGGAATAAAGGTCCGGTCTTTGCCATTGATATTGCCTATTCATTGGTCGGGAAGGGGAAGCGGTTATATCCCGCAATTAACTTCATTCAGGGCGATATTCAAGAACTAAAGTTTATTAAACCGGAATCAATTGATAATGCAATTGCCATTGAGGTGATTGAACACCTGCCGAGGCCCGAGGACTTTCTTAATGAACTTTATAAGGCAATGAAAAAAGGGGGTATGGTTTTGATTACTACCCCGGGCTATTCCCGCCATAGACCGGTATTCATCCCCCTTGGAATAATAAAGAGCTACGGCATCAATAAGGGACCTCAGGGAAGGCATTACCTTCACACCGCCTACAAACCCGAAGAACTTGCCCGACTGGTTGAGAATGCCCGCTTTCTGGTTATAGAAAAGGGAGGCTTTGAATTCGAACTGCGTGGCTGGGTAAAGCCAATCGTCATTCTTCAGCGAGTCTTTGACTGTGTGAGTGAAAGGTTCTTCCCCACATCAAAACTGAACCACCTCTTTCTCCAATTCCTCCAGACAATGGAGATTGATATCTTCTATATCCTTGATGTCTTTTTCTTCTCTAAATTTTTAAAGGCTTTATTTAAAGAAGGGAGAAGAACCTATCTAATTGCAATTAAAAAGTGAAACTTCTTGATTTTGACTATCCCCTTGATAGGTCATTAGTTGCCCAGTATCCACTCAGAGACCGTGCCAGTGCCCGGCTTATGGTCATTGAGCGTAAATCGGGGAAAATTTCGCATCATAAATTTTATGAAATCGTTAATTTTCTCTCCCCGGATGATCTTCTGGTCCTGAATAATACAAAGGTCTTTAAGGCACGCCTCACCGGAAAGAGAGAGACGGGTGGAAGAATGGAGCTCTTACTTCTATATAAGAGAGGAAAATTCTGGACATCACTCATCTTTCCGGCAAAAAAGGCAAGACCGGGGACAGAGATCTATTTTGATGAAGATACCTTTGCAAAGTTGAATGAAAAAATAGGGAATTACTGGTTAATCTCTTTCAATAAGCCAGACCGGGATATTATTGAGGCCTTTGGTAATACTCCCCTGCCCCATTATATAAAAAGACCCCCGCATCCCGAAGACGCTGAGCACTATCAAACTGTATTTGCCAAAAAGGTTGGCTCGGTTGCGGCGCCAACGGCCGGACTCCACTTTACGGAGGCTCTTATTAGCAATTTGCGAGAAAGGGGGGTGGCAGTTGTTGAGATTACCCTCCATATCGGTCCTGGAACATTCCTGCCCATTCGCTCGGAAAAAATAGAAGAGCACCGGCTGGAGCCGGAATACTTTGAAATCCCTCGGGATGCGGTTTTAAAAATCGCAGGTGCCAGAAGGGTTGTTGCAGTTGGCACCTCGGTCTGTCGGGCCCTTGAATCCACAGGTGATAGAATAATTGAACAGATAGAGAAAAGGAGTTTTCACACCATTACGGGAGAGGCAGAGCTATTTATCTATCCCGGATATAGATTCAGGATTGTAGACTCCCTGGTTACGAACTTCCACCTCCCCTGTTCTACACCACTCCTTTTGGTCTGTGCCTTTGCGGGGAGGGAGCTAATATTTACTGCCTATAAAGAGGCAATGGAGTGTGGATACCGATTTCTCTCTTACGGCGATGCGATGTTAATAATTTGAAGGCGCAACTAACGCGTCAATAATATAACCTTTCTTTTTATCTCAATCCCTTCCCAATCAAATTTTAAAAAATAGACACCACTTGCAAGGTTGTTAACTACAAAATTATGTTGCCCTTTTTCTTTCATTCCCTTTTCTTGCCAGACCAATCTGCCACCGACATCATAGACCGAGATCTCTATCCTGTGCGGCTTCAAAAGATTATAGTTGATTATGAGGTCTCCGCGCGGATTTGGACCAAAACTGATGCTTATGTCCAGGTAATAGGAATTTGAAAAATTCCTATACAATAAGATAGGTATAGTCCCTTTGATTAACCAAATGGTAAAGGATAAAGATTCTGAATTTATGCCTTTATAAGCACTAAATCAACAGCCTGATTACTTTATGATCTTTTCCGGGGTGTAAATAAGGTCCCTTTCCGTTTGCATCACACTGTTGACTTTAATTCAAAATCAATTATAATAAATCTATGAATAGAAAGAATGGAATCAAAGGGAATGGTTTTAAGGAGATAAAAGAGATCTTAAAACAGTTGGCAGCCGGTATTGTGGAGATTAAAGAGAGTCAGAAGAAGACCGATGAACAGATAAGGGAGACTGAGCGGTTAGTAAATAAAACGAACAGATGGCTGGGGAGAGTTTATTGGGGGTCTTGTTGCTCCATCAAACCCGGTTGTTTTTAGAAAGTTAGGGGTAGAAATAGATGACATTTCACCAAGGAGGAAAAGGGTTAAGGATGGTGAGGTTATGAAGATTGATGTTCTGGCTTCAGGTAGATATAATGGTAGGCCGGTGGTGTTTGTATTTGAGGTGAAGAGCAGTTTAGAGTCAAGGCATGGTGATGAATTTCTGAGTGACCTTCGGTGTTTTAAGAGATTCTTTCCTGAATATGCTGGTTATTTGATATATGGTGGGGTTGCCGGGATGACGATGGTAATTGTCAATAAGAAGACCTTCAGGCCCCCGCATCTGGGGATAAATTTTTGTATAGAGATTTGAAAAGCATGTCCCCTGAAATAAATTCAGGGCAGGCTCTGATGGAAATTAGAATTCTTAGATACCACCCTTGATTTTATTATCAAAGTAAATATAATGCTAAATATAGTCAATTGCCATAATAAAAGGAGAATTATGCAGGGATATTATAGATTTCCAAGCATCAATAAAGAAACGATTGTATTTGTGTGTGAGGATGATCTATGGCTTGTATCAATAAAGGGTGGTATTGCCCAGCGTCTAACATCAAATCTGGGTAGGATCAGCCATTGTGCCATCTCTCCTGATGGAGAATATGTAGCATTTACCGGAAGGGAAGAGGGGAATAACGAAGTCTATTGCATCTCACTAAAAGGTGGAAGTGCAAGGCGCCTTACATTTTTGGGCGCCAACACTACTGTTCGGGGCTGGACACGCGATGGAAATAGAATCATCTTTGCCAGTGATTCCGGGCAGTGGTATCCAGGAATGATGTTTCTCTATACGGTTGATAAAGATAAGGACATACCTAAAATGATTCCAGTTGGGCCGGCAAGGACTATCTCATACGGTCCTAAAAAGGGTGTGGTCATCGGCCGGAATACGGCCGACCCGGCGCGGTGGAAGAGGTATCGGGGTGGAACAGTGGGTGAAATCTGGATTGACCCAAAGGAGAAAGGAATTTTCAGAAAACTCCTTGATATCAAGGGGAATCTTGCTGACCCAATGTGGATTGGCGAGCGAATATATTTCATCTCCGACCACGAAGGTATTGGTAATATCTATTCCTGCACAATCCAGGGTAAGGATTTAAAGAGGCATACCGACCACAAAGACTTCTATGTCCGTAATGCCAAGACGGACGGTGTAAATATTGTCTACCACGCAGGTGGTGATATCTTTGTCTTATATACCGAAACGAATAAGATTGAAAGGATAGAGATTGACTTTCGCAGTCCAAGGGTTCAGACCCAGCGCAAATTTGTCAAGGCGGATAAATATCTTGAAGACTATTCAATACACCCGGCTGGGACACATCTCTGTATTACAACCAGGGGCAAGGTCTTTTCCATGCCCAACTGGGAGGGGCCGGTAATGCAGAATGGGTTAAAGGAGAATGCCCGCTATCGTCTGGGAAGATTTCTGTATGATGGCAAAAGGCTTGTAGTAGTAACTGATGAGAAGGGGGAAGATTCATTACAGATACACTCCCTTACTAAGACTAATATTACAGACCTTCCTCAATTGAACATTGGTAGACCGATTGAACTTGAGCCCTCTCCCAAAGGGCCGCTGATTGCCTTAACAAACCATCGGAATGAATTGGTCCTTGTAGATTTGAAGAGAAAGAGACATATCGTTCTTGATCGTAGCAAATTCCGCCGAATCAGCGGAATTACCTGGTCCCCGGATGGCAGGTGGATTGCCTATAGTTTTGCCGACTCGGAACGGACATCTTGCATCAAACTAGCAGATATCTTTGCGAAGAGGACCTCTTATGCTACAAAAAGCATACGCTATGACTTCGCACCAAGTTTTGACCCTGACGGTAAGTATCTCTATTTCCTCTCCGCAAGACACTTTGATCCGGTCTATGATACAATGCAGTTTGAATTGAGTTTTCCAGCCAATATAAAACCCTATCTAATTCTTTTGAGAAGAGACCTGCCCGTTCCCTTTAAATATACCAGGTCATTACCTCCCGCTCTTGATACGGAAATGCCCGAGTCGGGAGAAAAAACTAAATCCAAAAAGGCACCTGTAAAGATAAAAATAGACCTTGATGGAATTACCGACCGGGTAATTTCATTCCCCCTGCCTCCCGGGAATTATTCTCAGGTCTGGGGGATAAAGGACAAGATGCTTTTTACTACATTCCCTATAAAGGGTGGAAAGGAGGCATGGTTTTCTGACGAACTTCCCGCCGATGGCACATTAGGATTTTATGATTTTAAAGAACAGAAAGAGGGGGTAGTCGTTTCAGGAATAACCAGTTTCAAGGTCAGTATGAATAAGGAAGTCCTTATCTATCGCGCAAAGAATCAATTGCGGATTATTAAACCAGTGGAAAAGGCTGACCAGAAACTTTCTAAAGAGGGGATGGGTCCGAAGAGCGGATGGATTGACCTTGCAAGGATAAGGGTGCTCGTTGAGCCGACAAATGAATGGCGCCAGATGTATCATGATGCCTGGCGTTTACAGCGCGACCATTTCTGGACCCCGAATATGTCGGGAGTGGACTGGAAAGGGGTCTATAAAAAGTATCTCCCCTTGCTTGATAGGATCGGAACTCGTTCGGAATTCTCGGATCTGATCTGGGAGATGCAGGGCGAACTGGGCACATCCCATGCCTATGAATGGGGTGGTGACTACCGTGAGGAACCGAAATATACCCAGGGGCTACTGGGCGCGGACTTTGTTTATGATAAAAGACATAATGCCTATAGAATTGTGAAGATATATAAAGGGGACCCCTGGGAGCCTACCGCCTCATCCCCTTTATTGACACCGGGGGTAAATATCAAAGAGGGGGACCTCCTCCTTGCAATCAACGGCATCAGGCTAAATAGGAAGGTTCAACCCGGAGAATTGCTTGTGAACCGCGCCAATCAAGAGGTCTTTATCACAGTTGCCAATGCCCGGGGTGGCAATAAAAGAACAGTATCAGTAAGGGCCCTCTCTGATGAGGCACCGGTCCGGTATCGGCAGTGGGTTGAGCAGAATCGTGAATTTGTTCACAGAATGAGCAATAATAAAATTGGCTATGTTCACATTCCAGATATGGGACCCTGGGGTTTCGGTGAATTTCACAGATATTTTCTGAGTGAGATAAGATATCCGGGCTTGATTGTTGATGTCCGCTTCAACCGAGGCGGTCATGTCTCACAGTTGCTTCTTGAAAAGGTCGCCCGCAAACGGATTGGTTATGATGTTACCCGCTGGGGACAACCAGAACCATACCCGGTTGACTCCGTCCTTGGCCCAATTGTAGCATTGACTAATGAACATGCCGGTTCGGATGGCGATATCTTCAGCCATGGCTTCAAACTCTACAAGATTGGGCCACTTATTGGTAAGAGAACCTGGGGCGGTGTCATCGGGATTTGGCCCTACTACCGACTCTCTGATGGTGGCTTAACCACACAACCGGAGTATTCATTCTGGTTTATAGATGTTGGCTGGGGAGTTGAAAACTATGGCACCGAGCCGGATATTGAGGTTGAGATTACACCCCAGGATTATGTTCGGGGTAGAGACCCCCAGTTATTGAGGGCAATAAAGGAATGCCTGAAGATTATCAAAAAGACAAAACCGAAGGTTCCTAAATTCGGGAAAAGACCGAAGCTCGGATTTCCATAAAGATTTAACCAAACATTGCCGCACCTATTGCACCAACAAATTGTGGGTCTTCCGGGATTATGGTCTCTGGATAATGTCTTCTCAATGCCTTTACCAATCCCGGATTGAGTGCCCCACCACCACAGAATAATAAAGGTTCTTCAATCCCGATCTGTCCGGCAATGCCGTTTATCCTGCGGACCAAGGAATCACAGACACCAAAAATAATATCCTCAATTCTTTTCCCTTCCTGAACCAGGCTCAAGATTTCGGTCTCTGCCATTACCACACAGAGTGAATCAATAGTCTCTGGTTTTTCTGATTTCAATGCCAGGCCACCAAATTCATCAAGTGTAAGATTAAGTGATTGGGCAATCTTTTCAATGAAATTTCCGGTCCCCGCCGCACAGCGGTCATTCATTACAAACTTTACCACCTTCCCATTTTTTACCTTTATCACCTTGCTATCCTGACCACCGATATCCATAATCGTTTTAATTTCAGGATTAAAATATGTTGCGCCACGGGCAAATGCGGATACCTCAGTGATAATCTTACAGGCGTCTTCAACCAATTCCCTTCCATATCCAGTCGCAATAATCTTATCAAATCCGCTGAGCTGATTTTTTATTTCACTTATTGCCTCTCTTGGCTTGAATGCAGTCTTAACAACCAATTTTTTAATAACCTTTCCATCAAAGAGCACACCCTTTGTATATATTGAACCTACATCTATACCCAATACCACCCTTTCTCCTTTGCTGCCTTTATGAATGCCAATACATTCTCTCTTTCTGCCTTAATTGGCACTTCACAACCGGTTGATGCAATA
>CBFGJQ010000355.1:0-1803 GCA_965649095.1 Caldifarciminota bacterium
AAGAGGTGGAAATACTCTCCCCGGGTAAATACATTGTTAAGGTGATAAACAAAAGTAATTACAAGTATTATGGAGCAAAAGTGTTTACTGTTGGGCAAGAATCAGAAATAGCTGAAATCTCACGGGTAAAAGAAGAAGAAAAACCTAAATCAGATTTAGAAGAAAGATTGGAAAGGCTTGAGAAAATTATTATTTCTCTTGCTGAAACACAACAGAAAGTGCAATCACCGGAACAGAAATTGTTAGATTTGGCAATCAAGAATCTTGAGAGGAATATGGCTGGAAAGAATGATATAGATATGACCAAAATCATCGAGAAGATTGCTGATGCAGTAGCAAGCTCATCTTCAATAATGATGCAGAAGATGATTGATGTTCAAGAGTTACAATCTAAGATGCAGTTAGAGCAATTACAGCAGGAAAACAGAGTCAAGTTAGAAAAATTGAAAGCTGAATTAGGAGTTGCTTCGCAGGCAGTAGAAAATCTACCAGAGAGCAAAAGTAAGAGCACTATAACAAAACTGATTGATGGAGCAAAAGGATTTGTCGATTCGGTAGTTCCCATTATAAAAGAATTACAAAAAATGGCACAAATGCAACAGTCAATACATCAACCAGAAGTTATGGAAAAGCTTAATATGCTTGATAGTCTGACCGACGAGAGTGATATATCTGATGATACATCTAATGATAATTCAGCTGAAGAGAATTAAGAAATAAGAAAATGGAGCTGATAAAATGAAGTTTTTTTATTGGTTGATGAATAATCTTGGGAAGCATCAGTTTCTAACTTACGATAAATTCGCACACGGTTGGTTACACACAATTTTAGTTAGAATTCTGATAAATATTAGGTTGTCTCCTGGACGAGCATTTATTATAGCTCTCTGTCTTGGGATTGCTTACGAGATCTGCGATTATCTTTTCTATGTTGTAGAGAGAAAGGGAAACAAGAGATATATCATAGATTGTATCTATGATATAATTTGGAATCTGTTTGGACAAATAATTGGTATCTTAATCTGAAAGGAGGTTATAATGATAATATTCAGAATAGATAGAGTTCAGATAACTGGTATTCAGGAGCCTGATTTTGTTTGGTATCTTGAGCATACTGGATGGGAAGAAGTTGTGTTTAGATACATTTTTCTTATCGGTATGTATCAGCTGTTTCACGAAAAATGCTTAGCGGTGTTGATTCCTGATATAGTGTGGTCTCTGTTGCATCTGGTTGGATTTACCTGGCAGATGGTTGCTTGCACAATTCCTCTCGGACTACTGTTAGGTTGGTGCATGTTTTTGTTTCCAGAACCTCTTGGGATGGTTTTATGTATCATTATCCACACTTTTATCGGAGCAATGGGATACAAGTTAGGAATAATCCAAAAGTGGATAAGGCGAGGAGGTCATTTTCTTAACTAAAAAAGACACTTGACTTTTATTGATTTTTGATTATAACTTTACTGAGGAGGCAGAATGGAAATTTTTAATGAATTATTTACCAGGCTTCTGATAGAGTCGTCTGCTATTTGTTTACCAGTGGTAGAATTGATAAAGAGGCTACTACATTTACAAGGAATAGCAGCGGTTGTGCTATCGTTATTGGTAAGTATTATGGTTGGAGTCCCTTTTGCGCTTGCAAATCATCTTACTGGATTTACTATGGCTGTTCTTGTCGGAGCAACCTGGGCGGTAATCAATGGATGGTATAAAGTCCCAAAAAAGGGGGGTTAAAATGGCTGATGTGGGAAATTCTACAGAACATACTAAAAAACATACTAAAGAGACCAAAAAAGCTAGTCA
>CBFGJQ010000356.1:0-1802 GCA_965649095.1 Caldifarciminota bacterium
CCTGACCATCTATACCGATATCTCGCTACCCATTGTGAAAGGCTTATCATTTAAAATCTATTCTTATATCTCAATGATTCACGACCAGTTATCTCTGTCCAAGCGTGAATTGACTGAAGAGGAAATAATTCTCCAGAAAAGGCTTCTTGCGACACAATATTCTTATTATTTATCAATCGGACTATCTTATACCTTTGGCTCAATATACAGTAATGTCGTTAATCCGAGATTCGGTAATTAGAGAAAGGCAAAAATAGAAACGGGGCCGGCGGATGCCGACCCCGAAGGGGGTTATTTAACTTCCACTTCAATCTCTTTTGTCTTCATTGATTCAGGCTTGGGCAAGGTGATCGTTAAAACCCCATCTTTATATGATGCCTTGACCTTCTCTCTGTCAACACCTTCTGGAATTGGAATTGTGCGGCAGAAACTTCCGTAGTAGCGCTCGATCCGATGGAAGTGCCTGTCCTTGGTCTCGCTCTCTTTCTTCTTCTCACCGCTGATTGTAAGGGTGTTGCCAGTAACCTTTATCTTTAAATCCTCTTTCTTAACGCCAGGGATCTCTGCCTTTATCTCCAGCTCACCGTCATTTTCAACCACATCCATTGCTGGAAACCACCTGCTATCCCAACTCAATTTGAATCTATCAAAGAGACCTTCAGTCAAGGCATCAAGTTCATCCTCCAACCTCGCCAAGCTCCTCAATGGTTGCCACAATTGAAGTCCGCGGTTTAACATACTAAATCACCTCCTTTTTTCTGACCTTTAGACAAGTATCAATTAAGAAAGGTTTAGTTGTGGCTAATTTTTAACAATTACCGCCTCGGGCTGGGAGCCCACCGATATGTAACTAACTTTTAAACTGGTATAATGTTCAATCAATTTAATATATTCCTGTGCCTCAATTGGTAAATCTTCAAAGTTGCGAATTTTAGAAATATCTTTTTTAAATCCCGGGACTTCTTCATAGACCGGAATCAGTTCATCCGCAATAAATGGGTCAAATTCCTTAGCATTTGAATAGCCTACCGCAATCTTTATCGTTTCCAATTCGCTAAGAATATCAAGTTTTGTCAAAAATAATTCCTGAGCACCATTCAACCGTGCGGCATATCTAACTACCGAGGCATCAAATGGTCCACAGCGCCTTGGTCTGCCTGTCGTTGAACCATATTCAGCGCCTGCCTTTCTCAATTTCTCACCAATCTCACCTTTATCCTCTGTTGGCAGGGGACCATTTCCAACCCTTGTTGTATACGCCTTGGCAACCCCAATCACTCTATTAATATATCCTGGAGAAACACCAAGTCCAATGGAGGCACCGCCCGCAATCGTATGGGATGCAGTAACATAGGGATAAGTCCCGAAGTCAATATCAAGGAGTGAACCCTGGGCTCCTTCAAAAATGATCTTTTTGTTTTCTTTCATTATTTGGTTAAGAAAATCTACCTCATCAATAATAAAAGGTCTCAATCTCTCTCCATATTCAAGAAATCGGTCAAAGATTTCATCATCGGATAGGGGTTCAGCCTGATAGATGTCCATCAAAATCAAATTTTTTCTTGAAATATTCGTCCTTAATTTCTTTTCAAATACCTCGGGATAGAAGAGGTCACCAACCCGGATGCCAATCCGCCCATATTTATCTTCGTATGCGATTCCTATCCCCTTCTTTGTTGTCCCTATCCCCTGTGTTGTCTCTTCTTTTATCTTATCCAATAAGATGTGGTAGGGCATAATCAAATGGCAGAATTTAGAAATCTTAATTCTTTTTTCTATCTCTTTGTCAAACCTCTTCAATT
>CBFGJQ010000357.1:0-1793 GCA_965649095.1 Caldifarciminota bacterium
ATTCCGAAACAAGTTCGGAATGACATCTTGAATTAATGAACCAGAAGCACAAATAAAGGACTTTTTCAGCAACCTCCATTAACTACCTTGACAAAACCCTACTTTTTTGATATACTATTATACTATGAGATTAACGACTAAAACCAGGTATGCGGTAAGGGCAATGGCTTATTTAGGGTCTCGGTATGGTAAGAGGGCGGTCAATTTAAAAGAGATTGCCCGCAAAGAGGATATTACAGAAAAATACCTTGAGCAGATCTTTTATAGATTGAACAGGGCAGGGCTTCTTAAGACAAAAAAGGGACCTGGGGGTGGTTATGAGCTTGCAAAGAACCCTTCGGTTATTAAACTGATAGATATAATGTCTGCGGTTGGAGAGTCCTTTGCACCTGTATTCTGCGTCGCAGATAATAAAGTCAAGACCTGCCCGCGAAGCAAAAGTTGTCCGGCAAGGCCATACTGGAAGGAATTGAAAGGGGTAATAGAGAAATTTTTCCAGAGCCATACCCTTGCTGATATTTGTAAGAAATCCATATAGAATATGGCTAAGGCAATCGGTTTGCTTTCCGGTGGTCTTGATTCGACCCTTGCAGTGAAAATTATCCTTGAACAGGGGATTGAGGTAATCGCCTTGAATTTTGTCACCCCTTTCTGCACCTGCACAAAAAAGGGATGTCAGAATGAAGCAAGGAAGGTTGCAGAAAAATTCGGAATTGAATTGAAGATTATCGGGTTTAAAGAAGAATATATCAATCTTGTAAAGAATCCAAAGTATGGCTATGGTAAGAATATGAATCCGTGCATTGATTGCCGGATATTTATGTTTTCAAGGGCGCGGGAATATATGGAAAAAATAGATGCAGATTTTATCTTTACCGGGGAAGTCCTGGGCGAGAGACCAATGTCCCAGAATTTAAGGGCGATGAGAATTATCGAAAGAGAATCAGGATTAGAGGGCAGGTTATTGAGACCCTTGAGTGCAAAATTTTTTGAACCGACGATTCCTGAAAAAGAAGGGATTGTTGACCGTAATAGATTATTAGCAATTGCCGGACGTTCAAGAAGGTATCAAATCTCTTTGGCAAAAGAATTCGGGATAGAAGATTATCCCTGCCCTGCTGGCGGTTGCCGTTTAACTGACCCGAACTTTACCCGAAGACTGCGTGATGCATTTGAACATAATGAATATTCTTTTGAAGAGATTGTGCTCTTAAGGTATGGTCGCCATTTCCGCCTCCCCAGTGGCGCAAAGGTAATCGTCGGGCGGAACGAAGAAGAAAATAAGATATTACGTGCTTATGCGAATTCTAATTACGACCCTACCTTATCCTCCCCCTTGATGGGAGAGGATAAAGGTGAGGGTGAAAAACATTTATTCAGTAAATTATTATTAGAAGTGAAGGATTTTGTTGGGCCGGTAACCCTGCTAAGTGGCTACAAAGATGAAGACGACATCAAAATCGCGGCCGCCTTCTGCCTCACTTATAGTGATTATAGAAAAAATATACCAACCTGGGTTAATATCGGTGGTAAAGAATCAATTTTAGCCACACCGATGCCAGTTCAAAAGGTTGTGGAATTCAGAATATGATCAGGTTTAGCAAATTTATACTCTTATTTATGATTACGCTCAATACTGAGTGTTGTAAGAAGCAATCCAGTGAAGAACCCCAAGTAGTTGTTGAAATTTTAACCGCCGATGAGGTCATCAAATCACCCGAAAAATACAGTAGCACAATAGCAGTTTCAGGCACAGTAATAAAAATTGATGAATCTAACAACATATTTCTTTT
>CBFGJQ010000358.1:0-1776 GCA_965649095.1 Caldifarciminota bacterium
ATTCCTATTACCTGTACATATGTAAATATGTGCGATTGTGCAATTATCAATATTAAATTAAGTTCAAATTGGATTTCTGAAATAGATTTATTATAAAAAGATAACTAAATGTTCGTGATTTTTTATCTATAAAATCCTTACTAAATTAAAGCACAAATCTTTTATTTGCCATAAAAGCGAATTGTACGAAAAACATGCCCTGGGGAAATCAGGGTCGCCCCGCTAAACCTTAGAATATGCTGTAGACTTCATAAAGAAGTTGCCACCGAGATGGTAAATCAGCCCTGCCTTTTCAGCATCCCAGATACCATCTTTGAATAAATCCTCTTCTGCCTCGGCATAGATGACTTCGCCGAAAATAATGACATGGTCACCAATTTCCCTATAATCTATTACCGAGCATTCTATAGCTCCGATGCATTCTTTTATCTTCGGTGCTTTTAACAATTTTTCTGCCTTTTCTGGTGTGAGCTTTGTCTCTTTGAATTTATCCACATCCCTGCCTGAATGTGTGCCACAATAGAGCATCTGCTCCAATAAATCCCAGCTTGGAATATTTACAATAAATTCACCAGACTTTCTTATCAGTTCAAGAGAAAATCTTTCTTTACCCACTGAGATTGCCAGTGCTGGCGGTTTGATTGAGACCGGTGTCTGCCAGGCGATAGTAATGATATTTGATTTATCTTTGTGGTGGGATGTTACAAGTATTACATTTCCAGAGTTAATCAGCCTATTTGCCTTTGAAATTGGAACTTCTTTTTTCATAATTCACCCCTTTTTCGACTTCAAATCTTTGATTCCTCGGCGAACCTTATATAATCTTTCAGTAAAACCACCTTCTTCTAAAAACAAGATTTCTAACTTTTCTAACTGCCTTTTCAAAAGATAACTTGCCTGATTAATAAAGCAAATAATTGTATTTGCTGCCTCCTCTGCAGAGCAGGTTTTAATCCTGTCTGACCAGTCTGACTGACCGGACAAATAACTTCTCCTGACTTTCAATGCTTCAGGAGAATCTTTATGCCATATTTTCAAACCCCGTTGTCTTAGAAAATCTTCGTAGTCAAGCAATAATTCCTCCAGGCTCGCTCGGGCAATGCCGGTAAGTTTAAGTTCTATCTTCTTTGATGTTGCAGATGCCATGCTTCCTTCGGCAATGTTTTGAACACCACTCCTCGCGGCCTGTATCATCTGGTCGTAAGTTCGAGAACGTTTATCAATAAAACGCCTGCAGAAAATAACCGTCAGGTCATAAACCAATTGTGCCGTCTGAAAACTTCTTAATTTTTTATATCCACCATATGCAGAAATAAGTTTTTTGTCTGTCATAATTTCTTTATTCAGATTCCAGTTCCACTATCGGCACAAAGGCATCTATCTGTTCGCCCTCTTTATAGTTTATCTTTTTGACAATCCCATCTTTCGGTGCACGCAATTCATTCTGCATCTTCATTGCTTCTACGATTGCCAATGTTGTGCCCGTACCCACTCTATCTCCAATTTTAACGGGAACCTTTACAAGGATTCCGGGCATAGGAGACACAACCGCATTTGATTTTTCAGTAGCAACTGTTCCACTTTTGACTTTCTCTAATTTTTCGGGTTCAAATACATAATATTCTCCGTCAATCGCCACATATTTTTTATCCTTTCCTTCCGCATAGAAAATATTGAAAGATTGGTTATTTATCTTAAACTGTATAACATTAGTCATATTATTCATATCGCGAATTTCGTATGTCTTGCCATTTATGATTATTTTGTATTTATCCT
>CBFGJQ010000359.1:0-1774 GCA_965649095.1 Caldifarciminota bacterium
TGGGCGGGTGCTAACCTTTCCCAAAGCCAGACTTTCACTGGCTGGACAGACTGAACTTCTTGGCGACACCCCTGAAAACCCCCGCTATATAGCAAACATTTGTTTTGTGCAGAAGCCCAATCTCGCACCGCCGTTCCTGAATATCTTGTGGTTTTTTCTTTTCATAATGAAAATTTCATTATCAAGTATTGGAATTTTTCAAATTCCAATACTTTTAAATATTATAAATAATTTCAAAAAATGTCAACCCTTCGGTTTAAATGGATACCCCTTGAAAATCCCTCTATCCCCCTTTGCAAAAGACTTGCTATGATGCAAAAAGGAAAAGAGGCTAAAGATGGCTCAATATGGCAAAAGGCGAAGAGGATAAAAATGGCTGCCTTCTTTCCCTTCTTGAGCCCTTTTACCCTTATATTTGGATAATACGAGGGGAACAAGGGGGATTTGTTATCCGTTTGAATTTTCCGGCAATAGGAATTTTTGAAATCCCTATTACCTTGAATATGGATTAGAAAATTGGGGATATATGCCTCCCGAGTGTCCAGTTAAGACTGGAGAGAAGGACTCAAATAAGTAAGAAGTTAAAGAGGAGGTCATCACCTTTTTATGCTCAAGTCTATTATTTAATGACAGCTCCGCTACAAATGGATGGGGGAATGTTCATATCTTCTCTTTGCGTTTCAGGGATCGGGGTTTCAAATATGTATATATAAACGCATTTTGTAGCAAGGAGGCACTCCTTACACTCTTTGGATTTAAATGGACAGGTAGTCTTCTTAAATGCATTCTCACCCCCTTATCGTTGAACCCATAAACTGTGGCAGGCTTATATTATCTTTTACATTGTAGCAAATTTCAAAATCTGCTCTCTCCATAGATATGATTTTATCGTATACCAATTTACAATAATTCTCAAGATGGAAACCATTTACAATAATTGTTGACTCTACGGGCAATTTGAATATAATCGTTTATGATTATTGACCCGATTGATTTGAAATTACTGAGGCATCTGGAGGCACAGGGATATATTCCGATAGAGGAAATCGTTAATAAGTTCCTAATAACGAAAGAAGAGATCCTTTTGCGGGTCAAAAACTTTGAGGAGGGGGGTCTGATTTCTCGTTATGGAATCAAGTGTTTCATTCCGGCTATCGCTGGTGGAAAATGGTTCAGGGGTTGTGCGTTAATTGATTCTTCTGGAGAGATTGAATACAATAAGGCACTCCCCCTTGCCGAAGAGATAGTTGACAACATCACAATTCCATCTGGAGTTATGCCCAATAAGGTATTACTATTTTATGCCCAGGACCTGAAAGAATGCTATAGATTATTGAACCGAATTCCCAATGTGAAATATGTGGAAATCTACAAAGTCGGTGAATATGATGTTTCACCCGCTTATGATTTATCAAAAGAAGAATGGAGGACAGTCCTCCATCTATTTGAAAACAATCTTAACTTTGAAAATATTAATACCATAATCTCCGAGTCAACAAAAAAGGATGAGGTAAGGTTAGCACGCCTGATATTACATAAAAGAAACCAAAGGGGTCTATTTTCTATCATACCGGAGATTAACTGGAGCGTTGTTAAAAATTTCGCCCATTTGCATATTGGTATTACTACCCGATTAAATAATAAGGAGTTGAAAAAATTATTAAAAAGGCTCGGTTGTGCATCAAATATTACCACGCCTTTTAAAAAGCGCTACCTCCAGGTTGAATTTGACCTCTGGGGATTTTCTGATATCCAGAAGATCCTCGTTTATTTA
>CBFGJQ010000360.1:0-1771 GCA_965649095.1 Caldifarciminota bacterium
TGTGCACCTTCCCTCGGCGATCGGAAATCCCTGATGTATCTTGTCCACATTTTTTCTATAATGAAAAATTTCATTAAAATAATTGCCCATCCCCGTCAAGTTTCTGCATTATTGCTACTGTGGCAATAGTGCCACCCCGCATAGAGAATCAAGTGTATTGAGAAAAATTGATATTGCAGTCACTACTACATCTCGCATAAAAAGATTTTATATTATTTTCTTTTCATACCCTCTATCTTCGCCTCCAATTCTTCAATCTTTTGCCTTAGCTTTTCCTTTTCTGCCCTTGCCATCTTTACGCGAACGCGAACTAAAAGATAAATATCTATTATAATAATCGCTACCTGTAAAATGATTAAGACGGTATTTTTATTAATTCCAATTATCACGGACAGAAAAGATAAGATTAGAATAATAATGAGCCCTTCTACCATAGAACCTCCCCGGGTATCTCTAATCCCATAGTCTTTTCATCTTGACTGACTGATTTTTATTATCTCCCCCTCTTCATTTAAGGAGACGACAAGAATTCTCTTTATCTTCACCGCATCAACAGTTAGAATTGTCTTTTTAAATTGCAGACTATAAACCTCTTTTATTCCCTTGGGAGTTCCCAGTGATAGTTTCCTGTATACACTCTTCTGGGGAGAAATAACCTTTTTTATTATCTTAGGTTCAACATCCTTGAAATCGGGAAACCTCAATGCAATCTCCTTCTTTATTTTTTTCAGTTTTTTTTCATCAATCATCGCTGCTCCTCAGAAATTTTAACACCAAAAAGCCAATTATCCATATTTTACCACAATTTTATAAGTGGGTCACCATATAATACAAACTGTAGTAATGTTTTCTGGTCATCGTCATCCAAAAATCCATGCCTCCTGATCATCTTGCGCGCAAAATCCAATTTCGCATTCTTGAATGCCTCACCAATCGTAATCCCCTGTTTGACATATTCTAAAAAATACTTCACTAACAGGTCTGCCTCGGTAGAAGGAGGAACCGGCGGTCCATAGGCAATGGTCGTAGAACCACAAAAGCAGAGGATATTATCCTGACTTAAAAACCTTAGGCAAATTGCATTCTTTTCAGATTTGTTAATAATATAAGCACCATAACAGGCCTCAGAGGCAACAACACCAGCGGCATCCTTGATTAAATCGGGGGTCAATGCTACCGGGTAGATGGCACCTTCCTGACCGTACCAATTTGGCGAAACATCGCTTCCGTGGAGATTAAAATAAAGAAAGTCTTTTTCTTGTAGCCATTTAGACTGGAAGTTATCAGAGGTAATTGGCGGTGAGAGCCTCAGGTCTTTCCCATTACCAATTTGTTGATAGACATTCTTTGATGCCTCCTTCCATACCTTTGCTGTGATTCCAAAGGACTTATTCACCGTAGTAAAAGACTTATTCAACTGTCTAACAATAAAATCGGCACTATGGTTATCAGGAATTCGGGCACACACCCGCTCCGGTATTAAAAAATCATCATCCCTTGAGGCATAAGGGTTATCTGATAAGACAGTCCTATCATCGTCCTCACAGGGATTGGTCAATCGGAACAAGGGAATGACCCGGTCCCCGCCAAGCAACAGCAGGAAATCAATATCCCCCCATCTTTCTTCAATTGATTGAACAAATCCTCTAATTGACTTCGCTTCTTTCTTTACTGGTTTTACCTTAAATTCGTTGGGCTGGTCATAATATATAAACTTTATCCGGTATCTTTTATTTTTTTTAATGTACCCCTTGACCGCATCCTCAACCAA
>CBFGJQ010000361.1:0-1767 GCA_965649095.1 Caldifarciminota bacterium
CAAATTTCATTACTTTTTAATTTTTTTGTCGCATAAACCTGTCCTGACGACAGGTCAGGATGCGACCGCGACAAGGGTTACGACACAGCCTCTAAACGATTACCAAAATGCAATTAAAACGGATAATAACCCGGATTATTCACACTATTTTTGACAAATTCCGTGCAAATGCGGTCCGGAAGCGGTTTTACACCATCAACCCTCACCCTGCCCTCTCCCTTACAAAGGGAGAGGATGAGCTTGAGGGTTCCCTTGATTAGTATGAATAATGCGGGATAATCCCCCTTGGAAAGGGGGATATAGCGGGATTTCAGGGGTTTTCAAGGGGAGAATCCCCTTGATGTATGTTCTAAAAGGGGAGGCATTCGCCCGGAGCTTTGTTGTCTTATAATAACAATGCGAGAAATTTGGTACTTGACTTTTAGAAAAATCGGACTAAAATAGCATTATGATTAAAAGGACCCTATTTGGTGAACTCAAAGACCACCTTTCAAAAAAAGAAATTAGTTTTATCGTGGGACCAAGGCAATCGGGAAAGACAACCTTAATGCTTTTGTTAAAAGAGCATCTGGCAAAGAAAGGGGAAAATACACTATTCTTGAATCTTGATATTGAGCAGGATAAAGAATTTTTCACTTCACAGGCAAGGCTATTAAAAAAAATTGAATTAGAGTTTGGTAAAAAAGGAGGGGTTATCTTTATTGACGAAATACAAAGAAAAGAAGATGCCGGTCTTTTCTTAAAAGGGATTTACGATATGAACTTACCTTACAAGTTCATTGTCTCCGCTTCAGGAAGTGTTGAATTAAAAGAAAAGGTTCACGAATCACTCGTTGGCCGGAAAAGAATTTTTGAACTTTCAACTTTATCTTTTGAAGAATTTATCAATTTTAAAACTGATTATAAATACGAAAATAGACTGTCAGATTTTTGCTTGGTGGAAAGTAGCCGCCTCAATGAATTTTTGGAGGAGTATTTAAATTTCGGTGGGTATCCCCGGGTCGTGCTTGAAGAAAAACTGATTGAGAAACAGCGATTAATAAATGAAATTTACCAAAGCTATATTGAACGCGATATTTCCTATCTCTTAAGGGTCCATAAAACTGAGGCTTTTAGCAATTTAATAAAAATAATGGCGAGTCAGATTGGCAATCTAACAAATCTTTCAGAGTTATCTTCAACTTTAGGAATTTCTCTTAAGACCATAAAAGAATACCTATGGTATCTGGAGAAGACTTTTATTATGCAAAGGGTTACGCCATACTTCAGGAATGTGCGCAAGGAAATTACTAAATCACCAATCTTCTATTTTTATGACCTGGGCTTAAGAAATTTTGCTCTGGGAAATTTTGGAAGTCTTAGAGAGCCGGGTTTTGTGTTTCAAAATTTCATTTTCAACATCTTGAAAGAAAAAACGAGCAGAAGCGCAGCAAAAATATGTTTCTGGAGAACCAAGGACAAGGCAGAAATTGATTTTGTGGTTGACTTTGGGAGGCTTGTTATTCCGCTTGAGGTAAAATACAAAAGATTGATTACACCAGAAATCACCAGGGCATTGAGGAATTTTATTGCGCATTATAAACCAAAAAAAGCCTTAATTGTAAATCTAACACTGGATAAAACCTTTAGTTTAAATCGGACTAAAATTTATATTATACCGTTTTTCAAACTCTTGAAAAATCAATTGTTAAATAATGACTGAATAACACAAGGGCGGGCATAAGCCCGCCCCTATGGAATGGTTTCGTCTACATTACGGAGTCACAC
>CBFGJQ010000362.1:0-1767 GCA_965649095.1 Caldifarciminota bacterium
TTTTAAATGATATAATAAATCTCCCCAGTATTTTTTTCTCCATAATATCCTAAAAATTCTAACAGGATTTGCATAAAATCTTAAATACGCCATTGTATATAATCTGTGAAGTCGTTTATCCGGCACATTGCTAGCATTAAAAGGCATAGCGTGATAGTCAAAGTCTTCAACCTTAACATTTAAGGGTATTTTTACTTGTTCCTCTATCTGTCTGTAAAGTTCTGTGCCACCAAATGGATTAACAAGGAAAAAGAGTGCTTCATGGATGTTGGATTTGCAGGCAAAATTTATGGTACCTTTTATTTCTTCTTCAGTTTCAGTTGGGAAGCCAAGCATAAAAAAACCTCTCACAAACATCCCTGATTTTACAGCAACATCCATCATTTTTTGGACTTTTTCGAGATTTAGATTTTTGCGGATCAGCCTTTGTAATCTTTTGGAAGTGGTTTCCACAGCAATTGATAATTCTAAAGTGCCAGCTCTCTTCATCAAGTAAATAATCTCTTCATCAAGCATATCAGTTCTAACTCCGTTAGGGAAAGAGAGATTTACTTTCCAACCATTATTTATAATGCCAGTTAAAATTGACTTAAATCTTTCGCGGTTAAAATTTGCAATATCATCTATAATTTCAAAGTCATTAATGTTGTATTTTTCTATAAGAATACGCATTTCATTTAGAACATTTTCAACGGACCGCGCTCTGAACATCTTCCCGAAAATATTATGGCAGTAAGTGCAATGAAAGGGGCAGCCGCGTGATGTTAAAATAACCATATAGGGTCGAAATCCAACTGTGCTCATACTTGGATAGTTGGCGTATTTTTTTAATTCTATTAAATCCCAATCAGGAAAAGGGATTTCATCAAGATTTTTTATGTAATCACGTGGGGAGGTTGTTATTATGCTCTCCTGATCTCTATAAATTATGCCATTAATTTCATTAAGTTTTTTCCCATCAAACAATCCATCCATGATTTCTTTAAAAGTTACTTCTCCTTCACCAATTACTGCAATGTCAATGTTAATATTTTTCATTGCTTCATATGGAACTGAGGTTGCGTAAGGACCACCAATTATTACAGGTATATCAGACACTTTTTTCACTAAATGAGCAATCTGGTGTAAAAGCGGAGATTCTAATGTAATGGAGCTGATTCCAACTACATCCGGGTCAAACTCAGACATTAAATGATAGATTTTTTTTAATGGTTCCTTATATAATCTGGTATCAAATATTATTACTTCATCGTTTCTATATTTTTTAAGGTAAGAAGAAATATACATTAATCCAAGTGGTGGTGTCATTCCTTTTGCCCTTGTTGTAAGATTCCCACTTTTTATTAGGAGTACCTTTGACATAAATTTAATACTATCAAATTAATTTTATGAGGTCAAGTTTATACTATTTGCATAATCCATGTTAGAATAATAAATATGAATATACTTTTAATAAATCCTTATCCTACTTCTGCTATAGGGATAAACAAATCAACCCTTTACCCCCCTATGGGGTTACTGTATCTTGGGCGGATAGCAAAAATGTTGAATCATAATGTTAACATTATTGATCTGAATGCGTTAAAAATTGATAGTGAAAAGTTTGTTATCAGTTTTAAAAAAAGACTTTTTCCTCATTTAATCGGAATATCAGCTAATGTAGTGACTTTTAATTTTGCAATTAAACTCGCTAAGGCGTTGAAAAAATCTGGTTTTTCAGGAATACTCATCGCGGGTGGTCCAATGCCGACAGCATCACCTGAACTT
>CBFGJQ010000363.1:0-1762 GCA_965649095.1 Caldifarciminota bacterium
GATCGCCGATGGAAGGTGCACAAATTTAGATGGAGCATCGCTGGGGGTTTCAGGGGTTCTCCCCTGATGTATCTTGTGAGAAATAAAAGGACAAAGAGAATATATATTGGTTATACCAGAGATTTAAAACGGAGGTTTATGGAACACAAAAAAGAAGACAATGATATAGAATTGGTCTATTATGAGGCTTATAATGACGGAAATCAAGCCCAATTGAGAGAAAGGAAGTTAAAAATGTATGGTAGTACTTGGCGAAGTTTAAAAAAGAGATTAGGATTATAATGCTTAGAGGGCTGGGCTTCTTTTATGCTGGGAATGTTGAGGAGTATTGCACAATTGCAAGGTAAAATCAAATGAAGATTCGATTCTTATACCTTAAAGGATGTCCAAATAAAGAACCAGCCTTAAATCTTCTGAGGCAGGTGCTTCAGGAAAAAAAATTAAGTGCAAAGATAGAATTTATAAGAATTAAATCAGAGAAAGACGCGAAGAAATATAAATTTCTTGGTTCGCCATCAATTCAAATCAACGGTTTGGATATTGATAAGGATAGAAGAAACGAGCCACCGAGTTTCGGCTGTAGAGTCTATAAAACAAAAGAAGGGTATAGTGGGATTCCACCAAAGGAGATGATTATTGAAGCATTAGAAGAATATTTGCAGACATAAGCAAAAATGCAAAAGGAAATTGATAACAAAAGTTATCATTTTTTAAAAAAGTTTTATTATGGTTTATTGATATGAAAGTTGCTCTTGCCGTTAACTATGTTACCGCAGATTTAAAGGCTAACTTTAACAGCATATTAAATCAAATAGAAGAATGCTCTGATGACACTGATTTGATTTTGTTCCCTGAAGCGGCAATCACGGGGCTTATAAACAATGATGACCCTGCCCACGATTTCCCTTTGGGCATTGAAATTCCGGGAGAATTGACCGATATTTTATGTGCGGTGGCAAAGAAGAAAAAAAAATATATAGGAATTGGTATTTTAGAGAAAGAACAATGCAGACTCTATGATACAGCAATTCTTATTGCACCTCCTGGTGATATTGCTTTAAAATACAGGCGAATTACTGAAGGATGGCACGGTAGAAGTGCAGACCCTTCAATTTATTGTAAAGGTTATGAAATACCAGTGGCGGAAACCGAATTAGGGAAATTTGCGTTTTTAATTTGCGGCGATCTTTTTGATAGTGAAATTGCCAGCCGTGTCAAAAGGTTAAAACCAGATTACCTACTATATCCGTTTGCCCGTAGTTTTGATAATATTATAGATCTTAGAAAGATGTGGAAGAAAGAGAAAAAAGAATATGTATCTCGTGTTAAAATTCTAAAGACCACAACATTAATGGTGAATTATCTTGCCAGTAACGAAATTGATGATGGAAGTTTTGGCGGTGCAATGGTCGTGTCGCATTCAGGTAAAATTATCGCTGAAATGACAATAGGTAAATATGGCATACTTGAGGTTGATATATAATAACTATATTTATCTGTTTACCTGTTAGAATCTGTATAATTTATTATTCCTTTTGCCACTGCGTAAGATATCCGAAAAAGGAATAGATTTTAGAAGATAACCTAAACTAAGTTTTTGTAAGATTTTAATGCAGGGCAACCTATAGTTTGTATCTTATAAAAGGATGCCTATCATATTGCAGTTGCAGTTCTTAATGAAATGGATTATCTTGTTAGCTGGAATTTTCGTTATATTGTAAGAAAGAAAACAAAAGATATTGTTCGGATGGTTAATACTTTA
>CBFGJQ010000364.1:0-1744 GCA_965649095.1 Caldifarciminota bacterium
AACCGATTATCACATCGCTCATAATCTTTTTTATTGTTATATCTGTGTAGATATGCGGTGGAGCACTAACAAAAAGGATTGGATTTTTCATTTACACCTTTTTGATGAGGAAGTTCTTTGCTAACTTGATATATTGTAGTAGTTGAATCCGCGAAGGGCAGACATAACTGCATAATCCACATTCTATACAGTTTAACGGGTGATATTCTTCAGTGGTATCCAAGCGATTATTCGCCACAAGAATTCCAATTTTGTTTGGTAATAATCCCATTGGACAGGTATCAATACATCTACCGCAGTTGATACAGAAACCTGGATGATAGAGTTGAGATTTTTTAACCTCTTCTTCTGTTAATACAATGA
The DNA here is from genome assembly GCA_965649095.1 of Caldifarciminota bacterium. GTDB lineage: Bacteria > Hydrothermota > Tepidihabitantia > SM23-42 > JAOAFX01 > JBDRWI01. The sequence goes on from CBFGJQ010000364.1 coordinate 364, forward strand.
TGCCTGATGTCCCTTTTATTATAGGGACATCAAGGGAATGCTGGGCAATTCCGGTCATCGGCCCACCTAAAATTACCTTGCCTGGATTACCTTTAAATCCGCCACACCATTCAATCACATCCCTGATAAGAGTTCCAATCTTGACTTCCAGGTTCTGGGGGGCAACAATTCCATCGCCGCTAATAGTTATCACTCTTTTTATAAGGGGTATCCCCAATTTTACTGCCTCATAGACCGCATAAGCAGTTTGAACATTATTTACTACAACACCGACATCAAAAGGTAGTCCACCCATCGGTACTATTCTATTCAAGATTGCCTTAATCAACTGTTTTTCTGCACCCTGGGGATACTTTGTTGGCAACACAACTATTTTAATATTATAATCCTCCAATATTGAATTTAATGCATTGTTGATTTTTCCGATTGCGTCGGGTTTGTTATTTTCGATCCCAATAAAACCTTTCTTGACGCCAAGACACTTCATCATCAATTCCATTCCAATAATGATTTGCTCTGCTCTTTCTTCCATCAGACGCTGGTCACAGGTAAGGTAGGGTTCACATTCTGCACCATTCAATATGAAGGTATCAATTTTTTTATCTTTCGGTGGAGAAAGTTTCACTGCGGTAGGAAATGCTGCACCACCAAGCCCAACAATCCCCGCCTCTCTTATTATTTTAATAATCTCATCAGAACTTAAAGAATCTATATCCCTTTCTTTAGTCTCTGGCAGTATAGATTCTTTGCTATCGGATTCAATAATTACTGAAAGGACCTTTATCCCTGAAGGGTGGTCCTTAGGCTCAATACCTTTTACAACTCCATCTATCGGTGAATGGACAGGGGCTGAGATAAATTCATTTGAATCGCCAATCTTCTGACCCAATTTCACATTATCGCCAATCTTTACAAGTGGCTCGCAGATCTTACCTGTATGCTGGAGCAGAGGGATTATGACCTTATATGGTTCTTTTGCCTTTTTAATTGGCTTTGCGGTGGTTAAAGATTTTTTTTCAGGAAGGTGTAAACCGCCTTTGAAGAGTTTGAGCACCATAATGAGTTATACTAATTGGAAGTTCGCCTCAGCTTTTTTATCCTTCAATCGGCTCAATAATCTCTTAACTATGAATGCAACAACGGCAAATAGTCTGGTAAAAATGGCAATCCTCATCTCTCGGTATGAATTATACTCAAATTTTTTAATTAGTCAATCTCACGGTGTTTTATTGAATAATTCTTTTTTACTAAAAATGTAGGGAGGGCTTCAAACCACGATTAAATAAAGAACATCATCAGGGGCTAAAGCCCCTGAAACCCCAACCCTCACCCTCGTAATCGTTTAGTTTTTCCTAAATTGTAGTTGCCTGATTCATCAGGC
>CBFGJQ010000365.1:0-10743 GCA_965649095.1 Caldifarciminota bacterium
GCAATCAATCTTATTGGCAGTAAAAAAACTTGAAGAAGATAGATTGCTTATAAAAAATCAAATTACCCAGACCGAGCAGAAGAAGAGGAAGAAGATGTCAGAAATTGCCATTCTTGATGGAGAATTAGAAGAACTCAGCCGTGAACTCTCATCAAAAGAGAATGAATTTCGTAACGCGGGTATTGAACAGGAGAGGCATTCGGTTTCGGTTAAGGAAAAACAGGGAGTGATTGAATCCCTCCACAGTAAACTCATTGATTTTGAAAAAAATTTGAATATTGTTCAAACTGAATTGACTCAGCTGGAAGAAAAGCTAAACGAAGAAAAAGATGAACTGGAGAATTATTCAAATGAATTTGTCAAAATCACCCGGGAAATAGAGACGAAAGAAGGATTGATTGCGGAGAAATCAAAAGAGATTGAAGCCCGCCGAAATGAAATCTCCCGACTCGAAATCAACCGCTTAAATAAAGAGGCAATTCTCTTGAAGGCAAAATCTGAAAAAGAGGCAAATAACCAGACCCGAATGACGCTGAGTGAAGAAAAGGCAAAACTTGAGATGGAACTTCAGAAGGTCATTGAGGAGCAGAACCGAATCAAATTTGATTTAGAAGAGAGGCAGAACCAAGTGAAGAATATAGAGAAAAGCCTCGCCGAAATTGAAGAGAACCTGAACCTCAGACAATCAGCAATCAATGATTGCCGACTTTTCATTGATACCCTTAAAAACCGGCTGGGCAGTCCGGAGGGAATGAAAGAGATAAATCAAAAATTCGGTGCACGGGTATCAGGATTATTTCGCGACTATCTTGAGGTGATGTCCGGGTATGAGTTGGCGGTAGATATCTGTCTTGGTGAGATGTTAAATTACTACATTCTCAATGAATTTGATATTTTAGATTTCTCTCATATACCGGAAGGAAAGTTTGGTTTTGTTATGAATAAATCTACAACCCTAAATACCACTCCGCCGGCGGAATTGATTAATTTAAAAAGGATTGATGAATTTGTTAGGATTAAATCGGACAAGGATTTCTTGCGACACTATCTTGTCAACTACTTCCTTGTTGAAGAACTTGATGAGGCATTAAAACTCTCTGAAAAATTTCCCAATTATGGATTCGTTATGCCTGATGGTCTGCTCCTCCACAAGGGCAACATCATTGTGCAGAGGGGGGAATATGGCTATTTTAAGATTACCGAACGATTGAACCAGGAAGAGAAGAGACTGGAATCACTCCAGAATGAGGCAATATTTTTTAGCGATGAGAAGAAGAGGCTCTTCGGCGAAATTCAAAGGAATGAATTACTGATTGAGCAATATCGGGAGCAACTATTTCCCTTGCACATTAAAAAGAGCGAACTCAGTATGCAGATAGGTGAATTGGAAAAGAGAATGGGTAGCCTCCTTTCTGAGGAGAATGAAATTGACCTTGAAATTGAAAAGTTGAATGGCGAAATAAGAAAGATAGAGGAAGAGAGTGAATCGCTAAGAAAAAAGAGCAATGAGGAGGCGGGTGCTACAAAACAACTTGAAATGGAGATACAAACACTAAAAAAGAGCGCCCAGGAAATGGAGGATCTAATCAATACAAAAAATATCAATCTCAATGATGTCATCTTAAAAATTGGAGTATTAAAGGAACGAAGGGATTCACTGCTAAATATGATCGCTGATACAGAAAATGAAATAAAAAAACTCAAAGACGAAATCAAAAAAGAAGAGGAGATATACACCCCGGAAAAACTCTCCGAATTGCATCTGACAATAGAAAATTTAAAGAACAAAATTGCGGAAAAGAACCTTTGTCGCCAGAAACTCCAATCCGAATTGCCCGATTCAATACTTGAAGAATTCAATAAAAGACTTGAACTCACCTATGAGGAACTTACCCAGAGGCAAAAATTGCAGGAAGAGGTTCAAAACGAAATAATGCAACTCAATTATGCACTCTTTGAGGTCAAACATAAGATAGAGGAATTGCAAAAAAGGGCAAAGGAAGAGTTCCAGACCGACCTTACCGATTACCAACCTGAAGAAATTTCTGAACCCGAGATGAAGTTGAATGAAATTAAAGAGCGTATGGCGAAGCTCGGAACGGTAAACCCTTTAAGTTTTGAAGCCTACCAGCAAGAGAAGAAGAGATTTGATGAATTCATTGCCCAGCGGAATGATATAATCGCAGCAAGACAGAGTTTGTTAAAATCTATTGAGGAACTTGATACACGCGCAAAAGAGAGATTTCTCCTTACATTTAATGAGATAAAAGAGAAATTCAATTCGGTCTTTGCCAATTTCTTTGAAGGTGGTGAAGCAGACCTTGTTTTAACAGATCCATCAAATCCATTAGTCTCCCAGGTTGATATCATAGTGCGGATGAAAGGAAAGAGGGTGAAGAGAATCAATCAGCTTTCCGGGGGTGAGCGGACATTGCTTGCCGTGAGTCTCCTTTTGGCATTCTATCTCGTTAAACCCGCTCCCTTCTGTATCCTTGATGAGATTGATGCACCCCTTGATGATGCCAATGTTGTGCGCTTTAACAAATTTTTGAGAGACTTGGCACAGCATACCCAGGTTGTAATCATCACCCATAACCGAACAACGATGGAGTATGCTGATTATATCTACGGTCTCACTATGGAAAAACCCGGGCAGAGTAAGATTGTTTCCGCCCGGCTTGCTGACCTGGAGAAGATTGAGTAAGATACATCAGGGGAGACCCTGAAACCCCCAGCGATGCTCCATCTAAGTTTGTGCACCTTCCCTCGGCGATCGGAAATCCCTGATGTATCTTGTCCATATTTTTTCTATAATGAAAAATTTCATTATCAAGTATTGGAATTTTTCAAATTCCAATACTGAAATGATATCTTTAAGACGATTATATAAAAAATCTCTTGAAAATCAAGTGTCGTTTGAATAATGCAAATTTTGTGCCCGAATTTTTTTTAAAGAATCTATTTTTTGCTTGACTTTTTCCATTTTTTAAGTAAACTTAATCACCTTTAATCTAATTACTATGAAAGAAATTTTTTTTAAGAGAATATCTCTTCATTTTTCAATGGGTTTGTGGGGAGCTGTTATGTGGATAAGTTTGTGGATAAATGTGGATAACTAATATGACCGATTCAGCAAAGGTAATCTGGGAGAATATTCTTGCCTATATAAAAGAGAAGATACATCCTCAGTCTTATACCACCTGGTTTGAAAAGAGCAGGGGTGTAGAGCTGAAGGATGGCCTCTTATTTGTGGAGATGCCAACCAATTTTCATATTGATTGGATTGCGGTCCATTATGCACAAATCCTTGAGGAGGCAGTAAGCGCAGTAAATGGAGATAAACTGCGGGTGAGTTTCAAGACTGCTACCCAGGAAGGGAGCCGTCCGGTTGCAAAGAAGAGGCACTATATCATCTCACAGAGTCCAACCAAATTGCAGGAACGGTATACCTTTGAGAATTTTGTTGTAGGGAAGAATAACGAATTTGCCCATGCGGCTGCCCTTGCGGTTGCTGAGGCCCCGGGTGAGGCCTATAACCCATTGTTCCTATATGGTGGGGTTGGACTTGGGAAGACACATTTGATGCAGGCGATAGGTAATTTTGTCCACCGTCAGCATAAAAATATGAAGGTCTATTATAGCCAGGCAGAAAATATAATGAATGAACTGATTGAGGCAATTCAAAAAAATCTCCAGATTGCATTCAAGAAGAAGTATCGGACAATTGATATCTTATTGATTGATGATATTCAGTTTCTTTATGGTAAGGAGAGGTTGCAGGATGAAATCTTTCATACCTTTGATTACCTTTATAGCCAGGGTAAACAGATTGTCCTTACATCTGACCGTCCCCCAAAGGAATTGATTACGCTTGAAGAGCGTCTCACCTCCCGTTTTCAAGGTGGGTTGGTTGTGGACCTCCAGCCGCCTGACCTTGAAACAAGGATTGCAATATTGCAGAAAAAGGCAGAGATAGAGAATGTTAAACTGCCCAGCAGTGTCGCATACTATATCGCCTCTCGTGTCAAGTCAAATATTAGAGAATTGGAGGGATGTCTCATTAGATTGATGGCGATGGCTTCCCTTTCAGGACAGGATTTGACCGAATCGCTTGCTGAGGAGGCACTGAAAGATATGTTTGGAGCAAACGGACAATTGAATAAAGAGATAATTTTAAAGCGGGTCGGCGCCGAATTTGGCTTCAGTGAAGAGGAATTGAAAGGTAAAAAACGCACACCCAAACTTGCCCTTGCCCGACAGGTGGCTATGTATCTTATAAGAAATCTCCTGAATCTCTCGCTGAATGAGATCGGTGATTTCTTCGGTGGAAAAGACCATAGCACGGTAATTCATGCGATTGATAAGGTAGAGAGATTGAGAGGTGTGGATCCAGAAGTTGCCCTGAAGATTGAGGCGATAACAAACAGGATAAATTGTTGATAAGATGTTGAATAGATTTCTTTTAAAATCATTATTAAGTTATCCTTTCTCAATCCACATAATTATCCACACCATTATTCTCTATTTCTCTCAATTTTTCTTTATAATTTTTAATTATCAACTTATCCATTCACCCAACAATAACATCAAGTCAATTTTAATTAAATCTGTTAATGAAATAAGGGGGAAAAATGGAATTTAAGATTAGCAGAAGTTTATTAGAAAAGATTCTTCAGAACATAGTGAAACTGATTCCACCCAAGAGTACTTATACCGTGCTTCAAAATATTATAATTGAGGCAAAAGAAAATAAAATCTTTATAGAAGGAACGGACCTTGATACCTTTATAAAAAAATTTACTAAGGCGGAAGTAAAGAAAGAGGGTAAGGTACTCATTTCCGGAAAGAAACTATTAGAAATAACCCGCGAGGCAAATGTGGAAGAACTAAATTTTAAATTAAAAGAACTGAATCTTGAAATCAGCGCCGGAAATGCCCATTTTAATATTCCTGCCCTTGATTATCAGGAATTTCCTGAAATCCCCAAATTTCCCGAAAAGAGATGGTTTGAAATCACCATTGGTGAATTCACTACCCAAATAGACTCAACGATCTTTATGGTCTCTAAGGATATCTCCCGACGACCGATGAACGGGGCTTTAATTCAGGTAAAGGAGGATACACTTAATATGGTAACGACCGATGGAGCGCGCCTGGCCCTTTACAAAAAGAGTCTATCCGGTGGTGCCCCGTCCGGTGAAGTGATTGTAAGTCCCAAGGTCTTTGATTTAATTGAATATGACATTCCAGAAGAAAGGGTTGAAGTCTTCATTGAAGAGAGGATGGTCGGACTCAAATTTCTTAACACATCAATTATCGCTCGCCTCATAGAGGGTCCATATCCCAATTACGAGGGGGTCATTCCCAGGGCATTTATTGGAATCTGTTCCGTGGAAAAGCCATTTCTGGAAGGGGCACTCAGAAGGGTCTCCCTTGTTGCCAGCCCCAATCTTAAAAATGTAAAGTTTGATTTCAAGAGGGATAATGTCTTGCTATCCGCTGCCTCCCCGGATATAGGCGAGGCAAAGGAAGAGATTCCCTGTAAATATGAAGGAGAAGAGATTAGCATCTGGTATAATGCGGGATTCTTTCTTGAACTTCTTCGCCACATAAATACCGAGGAAGCAGTTATTCAACTTACCTCAGCTACCTCTGCCACCCTTATTAAGCCAAAAGAAGGGGAATCTTTAATATATCTTTTAATGCCGTTGCGAATTGATACCTATGAATAAACTTGCAAGCGTAGTATTTCTATTAATTACATTGGGTTTTGCTCAGCATTTTGGATTGGGGATTATTCTGGGTAGCCCAACCGGATTTACCGGTAAAGGAGTATTCACCCGGAATTCAGCAATTGCTGCCAACATCGGCTGGTCTTTTATCGAAAATTACCATCTCCATATCACCACCGATTACCAATTTCTCTTCCCCTCAGTTATAAGATGGCAGGACGACATAACCAGGGAGACGAAAGAGATAAAGGGTCTTGCCCCCTTTTTAGGAATTGGCGGAAGGCTAAGATTTAAAGAGACCACCCAGAATACCACGGAACTTAATGTTGGGCTTCGTCTGGGTGGGGGCATTGAATGGACGATTGCCCGATTCGGGGTCTTTCTTGAGATATATCCAGTGGTGAATATCTTTCCTGCGACCGATTTTGACTTAGAAGGGGGACTGGGCATAAGGTTCTATTTCCGATAAACACTTGGTGATTGACAGAGTCTAAAAATTGATTATAATGTTTTTCACCCCTTGACATTTGGGGAAAATTGCATATAATTATAGAAGAGGGGAAAGTCTAAACTACCGCTGGTAGTTCTGGTCTTTGAAATCTGAAAAAATTTTGGCGGAAGGGTCTAAGGTCCAAGTTACTAAGGGCGCATGTGAGGATGCCTTGGCGTCCAGGAGCGATGAAGGGCGTGGTAGGCTGCGATAAGCGCCGGTGAGGAGCGAACATCCGTTGACCCGGCGATGCCCGAATGGGGAAACCCATCCTGTTGAAAGACAGGATATTCTCTGTCTCGGACGGAGAAGGCTAACCAGGGGAAGTGAAACATCTCAGTACCCTGAGGAGAAGATATTCCGAAAGTAGCGGCGAGCGAAATCGGAGGAGCCCAAACCGAACTGCATGTTAAAGCGGACAGGCGTTGTGCAGTCGGGGTTGTGAGGTCCAGCCGAATCCGATCTGTCCTGAGGATGGTGAAGTTACAAAACCTCAAGATAGCCGAATCTTCCTGGAAAGGAGAGCCATAGACGGTGATAGCCCGGTAGGTGAAATCTTAGAGGTCTTCACGGGCTGGATCCTCAAGTAGCACGGGATAGGTTATCCTGTGTGAATCTGCCCAAACCACTGGGTAAGGCTAAATATCACTGGACGACCGATAGTGAACGAGTACCGTGAGGGAAAGGTGAAAAGAACCCCTGGCGGGGAGTGAAATAGAACCTGAAACCATGCGCCTACAATCAGCAGGAGGAATTGGCATTAGCAGCAAGGTTAGTCTTTGGCTGACAAACCAAAGGCTAATCGCTAATTGCTAATCTGACTGCGTACCTTTTGCATAATGGGCCGGCGAGTTATCCTGACCTGCGAGCTTAACCCTGATATGAAGGTATCAGGGGGAGGCGTAGGGAAACCAAGTCCAAATAGGGCGTATTAGTAGGTCGGGGTATTACCCGAAACCCGGTGAGCTACCCATGGTCAGGGTGAATCCAGATGAAAGTCTGGAGGAGGCCCGAACCGGTGGATGTTGAAATATCCTCGGATGAACTGTGGGTAGGAGTGAAAGGCTAACCAAACCGGGTGATAGCTGGTTCTCCCCGAAATGCCTCTAGGGGCAGTCTTGGATGTTTAGTAATAGTGGTAGAGCTCTGAATAGAGGAGAACCCTTCGGGGTTCAAATCTAACCAAACTCCAAATGCTATTACTCCACAGTCCAGGAAAGAGGCGGTGAGGGATAAGCTTCATCGCCGAGAGGGGAATAACCCAGACCACCAGCTAAGGTCCCCAAGGGTTGGCTAAGTGGGAAAGGATGTGAGGTGACTGAAACATCTGGGATGTTGGCTTAGAGGCAGCCATCATTTAAAGAGTGCGTAACAGCTCACCAGCCGAGTTACCTCGCGCCTAAAATTTACCGGGGCTCAAGCCAACCACCGAAGCTGTGGCCTTCTGACCTTAAGGTGAGAAGGGGTAGGGGAGCGTTCCATAGTAGGTTGAAGTCCTGTCGCGAGGTAGGGTCGACGAAACGGAAGTGATTATGCCGGCACGAGTAGCGATAATCCGGGTGAAAAACCCGGACACCGAAAGCCCAAGGGTTCCTGGGGAAGGTTAATCCGCCCAGGGTTAGTCGGATCCTTAGCCGAGGCCGAAAGGCGTAGGTGATGGGAAAGCCGTCAACATTCGGCTACCATCTTGAATCTCGTTATCACCTATGGGGTGACGCTGATGGTAGAGGCGGTTCCTGTGTTGGAATACAGGATCCAAATACTTCAGGGGAATTTCCAGGTAAATCCGGAGATTCTTAACCCTGGGGTATGATGGGGAGGCCCAAAAGGCCATAAACCCGCCTCGAGATTCAGCCGAGAAAAACCTCTATGGGAGAGATTCAGGATGTCCGTACCGGAAACGAACACACGTGGGCGAGGTGAAGATCCACAGGTGCTCGGGTGAACCCTTGTTAAGGAACTCGGCAATCTAACCCCGTAACTTCGGAAGAAGGGGTTCCTGCAATGAGTAATTGTGGGACGCAGTGAAAGGGCTCTCGCGACTGTTTAACAAAAACACAGGTCTCTGCTAAGCCGTAAGGCAAGGTATAGGGACTGACACCTGCCCGGTGCCAGAAGGTTAAAGGAGGAGGTTAATCCGGGGGCAACTCAGGGTGAAGCCTCCGACTGAAGCCCTGGTAAACGGCGGCCGTAACTCTAACGGTCCTAAGGTAGCGAAATTCCTTGGCGGGTAAGTTCCGTCCTGCACGAATGGTGTAACGACGAGAGCGCTGTCTCAACAAGGAGCCCGGCGAAACTGTAGTGGCGGTGAAGATGCCGCCTACCCACGGTAGGACAAAAAGACCCCGTGAACCTTTACTGCAGCTTGCTATTGAATCTTTGCAGGACATGTGTAGCATAGGTGGGAGGCTATGAAGTCCCGACGCCAGTCGGGATGGAGCCGTCAGTGAAATACCACCCTTGTTCTGTCGGAGGTTCTAATCCACCATGTGGAGTGGTGGAGACAGTGGCAGGTGGGCAGTTTGACTGGGGCGGTCGCCTCAATGAGTGGGGCGCTCTGATGGCAACATCAGAGGCAAATCTGGCTATATGCTGGAAAATCCGTTCCCTTAAGGAAATTTTCTCCGTGATTTCCTAAAGGGATTAGAGCTTTAACTACCAGTTATAATATAACGGTAAAAATGTTAAAGTGCGGATCACCAGCAGGGAAGTCCGTTTTATCTAAACGAGACCCCTCAACGACTGCACGCCAGGCATCCGCGATGTCTTCTGCGGATGATGATACAGTCTGAACTTCCAGGCAACTGGAAGCCGAGAAATCGGCGCCAAGCATAGTGGGGTAATATGCATACTAAAGGGATAGAAAAATACAAAAAAAGCCTACGTCTGACCAAAGAACAACGAGAAATACTTATAGGAATTCTACTCGGTGATGCGCATTTAGAAACTCAGAATAGGGGCAGGACCTATCGTTTGAAGATAGAACAGAGTTTAGAGCATCGTGAGTATGTGGAGCATCTATATCAGGTCTTCCGTGAGTGGGTTTTAACTCCTCCCAATGTTAGATCTGTTGTGACAAATGGTGTGCTGACGCAGAATATTCGATTTTCTACACTGAGTCATGGTGCTTTTAGATTCTATGCTCACCAATTCTACGCGAATGGAAGGAAGTGCGTTCCAAAGATAATAAGAAGATTGCTTACCTACCGTAGTATCGCATACTGGTTCATGGATGATGGCTCAATAAAATCAAAGGAATCGAAAGGAATAATTCTTAATACACAAGCCTACACAAAGAAAGAAGTGAATAATCTTGTAAATATATTGCTCAATAAATTCGGGCTAATGGCGAATCTCCGCAGACAGAAAGAAGGTTATCAAATATATATCTCTGGCGAATCATACGAAAGATTTTGTGAAATAGTAAGGCCGTACATTATTAAAGATATGGAATCCAAATTACCCCCGGCAAGGCGAACATAATTGCCTAAAATGTAACGGAGGTGCCCAAAGGTTCCCTCAGTGCGGTCGGTAATCGCACGCAGAGTGTAAGGGCATAAGGGAGCCTGACTGTGAGGCCGACAGGCCGAGCAGACACGAAAGTGGGGCCTAATGATCCGGTGGTTCCGTGTGGAAGGGCCATCGCTCAGCGGATAAAAGGTACTCCGGGGATAACAGGCTGATCGGGCCCGAGAGTTCACATCGACGGCCCGGTTTGGCACCTCGATGTCGGCTCATCGCATCCTGGGGCTGGACAAGGTCCCAAGGGTCGGTCTGTTCGCCCGTTAAAGCGGTACGTGAGCTGGGTTCAGAACGTCGTGAGACAGTTCGGACTCTATCCACCGTGGGCGTAGGAGACTTGAGAGGAGCTGTCCTTAGTACGAGAGGACCAGGATGGACGGACCTCTGGTGCACGAGTTGTCATGCCAATGGCACAGCTCGGTAGCCAAGTCCGGAAGGGATAACCGCTGAAAGCAACTAAGTGGGAAGCCCCCCTCAAGATCAGGTCTCCCGTTCAACCCAGGGGCAACTCTGGGTTGACCTGAAGACTACCGGTAGACTACCGGTTTGATAGGCCACAGGTGTAAGTGCAGTAATGCATTGAGCCGAGTGGTACTAATCAGCCGTGCGACTTGGACTCCCTTCCGCTATTTTTAGACTTTAGGCCTTTGACTTTGGCCTTTAGATAACAAAGAAGACTAAAAATGAGCCGTAATTACAGAAATCTAAAAGTATGGGAGACATCACATGAGTTCGTAAAAGAAATCTATAGGTTAACAAAAACCTTCCCAAAGGATGAGATTTTTGGTATCACTTCTCAATTGAGAAGGGCAGCCGTCTCAATCCCTGCAAATATTGCAGAAGGCTCAGGTAGGCGAACTGAAGGTGTATATATTCAGGTAATAGGAATTTCAAAAATTCCTATTACCTCAAAAGTAAGTGGGGGAAAGATAGAAAATTGTAATAAAAATTAATAAAGATTAAGCGCCAGGGACGATTTTTCAAAAAATCAGAGGCGAA
>CBFGJQ010000366.1:0-1734 GCA_965649095.1 Caldifarciminota bacterium
TGAGATTTTCTGTTCTGAAACTGTCACCGAATTTGGCTGGAATTGTACTAGTGGCGCTTATTTCTTGATCTTTGACTGTGGTGGGCAAAGGCAAGTTATGAAATTGCTTCTGATCAGATAGGCAAAAATAGGGGGGTGGTTCAATGAGTAATGGAACCACCCCCCATTGAAGGGAGTGAGCGTATGTTTATGATGATTTTTGCACTATTATCAATCCCGTTTCAGGACTCAAGTAATGTGAGATTGATCGGTTGGTGGCCTTATTCTATCTCTTATGCGGTTGTATCAACTGGTTCATATACCTTTATTGGCTCCGGATTCGCCATCTTGGTATTTAATACAAGCAACCCCCTTGAACCATTTCTTATAAATAAAGTCCATACGAATGGCACAATCCAAAGGCTATTTATCAAAGATAATTATCTATATTGTGCAAATGGATTAAAGGGGTTAAAGATTTTTGATATAGGAAATCCCGAGAATCCTATTTTAATCGGTGAGTTAGAAATGGCCGGAACAGCCAGGGATATTGTCGTTTCTGATACCTTTGCTTATATTACTACCGCGGTTTCATCGGGAGGAGGTAATCTTTTTATTGTCAATATTGCCAGTCCATTTAATCCAGAAATAAAAGGAAATTATTCTTTTTCAAGTTGGTGTCTGGGAGTAGAGGTTGCGGATTCATTCGCATATGTTGCTACAAATAAATTGAAAGTACTGAATGTTGCAAATCCCTCAACCCCATTTCTTGTGGATTCTATACCTATGATTACAGGTGGTGCCACCGATGTTGAGATTTGTGATACATTGCTCTATTTTACTGAACACGGAGCCCCTGACTATTTCAGGATCGCCAATATTGCCGATCCGATATGTCCTATTATCTGCAGCAACACTCCATTTCCTCAAGGAATAATGAGGATTAATATAGTAGATTCACTCTGCTACCTTCTCCATAGTGATTTATATGTTTTGAATGTCAAAGATCCCTATCACCCCTATATTGTAGGTGCATTAGAACTTAGTGGTATTGATATTTTCGTCAGCGATACAATTGCATTTCTCACTGGAGTTGGATTGTACTTATTGAATGTAGCGAATCCTAATATGCCAACCTTATTAGGAAGTTATGGGTTGCCAGGCGGTATATGGAGTATGGATATTGTTGATAGCCTTGCCTATCTTGCAATGGGAAATAGACTCTGGATACTCAATATCGTTGACCCTCATAACCCGTTTGAAATTGGGGCTTGGGTTCCTTCGATTCCATGGGTATTAGACATTGTAGTAAGGGAAAGTTTGGTCTATTGTGCTTGTGGTGATACAGGATTAAAGATTGTGGATGTAACCAATCCTCAGTCCCCAGTTATGATTGGTGGTATAAACACACCTGATGCAGCCCGTGCATTAGCCCTCTCCGATTCTTTTTGCTACATTGCTGATGGCTATGCAGGTTTGCAAATAATAAATGTTGCCAATTCTTCCAATCCCATTATTGTAGGCTCTTACCCTACCAACTTTGCCTGGGATATTGATGTAGATGAAGGCATTTGTTATGTTGCTGATCATGATTCTGGTCTAAAGATTATTGATGCCGCAAATCCGACCAATCCAATTTTGCTAAAACAATTAGCGTTTCCAGGCCAGCGTGCCAAAATGATTTTGGTTATTGATACCATTCTCTATTTGATTACTCGCTCAAATGCTACATTCAATGGTTATCTCCACCTTTTT
>CBFGJQ010000367.1:0-1730 GCA_965649095.1 Caldifarciminota bacterium
GGATCTACTGAATTTATCTTTGCCTCAAGGACAACGACTCTTTTTTCCAGCTGCTCTAACTTATTGTAAATTTTATCTACTCTTTATACGATTGGAGCTATGAAAATGTTTATGATGAAGGTAATAGTTCCAATGAAGGCTGTAATGATTGCCAGCGTAAATTTCATTATTTCTATTGCGGCTTTAAAGTTCATTCTTCTCTTCATCTTAAGCAATTGTAGAGCCCGGGGAAGTAGTAGGAGTAGTAGGAGCGGTAGTAGTGGTAGTCTTTGCTTGCTCGCTCTTAACAAACTGATAGACATCAGCAGCTACTTTGGTTACGCCAAGCAGTCCTTTTAGCCAATCGAGAGCCGATGCTTTACCTTTCTCTGCCACCCTTTCTTGATATTGTCTATAGAGCGACAAGGCTTCACTGGAAGTCAACTTTCGCTGCTTTTCGCCTGGTTTGAATATGAAAAACGCTATCAATCCACCAATCGCAGCTATTCCAAGAGCTAACAAAAGAGCGATAGGAGTATCAATTTCACCTACCGCCTCTTTTATTGATTTTCTTCTGACATAACATGGCATAAGTCCTCCTATTTTTCAGCTACTTTTGCTTGTTCAAAGTCTTCCATATATCGCAATACATATATCCCATATTGTAAAGCGGGTAATGCTTTTTCATTTTCTTTCATAATATTCTTGAAAGCGGCACCGCCGCCATTATAGCATACTAAAGCAAGATATAAACTGCTTTTTGTCTTATCCTTTTCCCATCTGTTCAGATCATCTATTGCATTGTATTTTCCAAGCATTGTTCCAAAGTGTTTCTTATAAAGCCTTTTAATCTCACTCCAGAGCTTACTCATTCTCTGGTCGTCAGTCTCATTTGGATTGTATTGAATAAGTGTATAACTCTTCCAGAATTTTTCATTACGGGGGACAACAGTCCATTGGTCTATTCTATCTTTCAAGTAAGTGAGCCCATATTTAAGATTTTTATCAACATCATAGAGGACCTCACACGAAGTAATAGTCTCACCATATCTCTTTGCAATATCAATTGCCGTTGTTTTACACAAGATCTGCGTTAGTCCGTAGGAGACATCCCATACTTCACCTGTTTTTGTTTTTTCCACACGAATTGCTTTTGTATCTCCTTCTGATTCCTGACCGATAAGTGCATAAGCAAGAGTATCTGGTATTCCAAGCTTTTCAGCCCAAATTTTTACTTTCTCAGCAAGAGTTAAGCCGGATATTACTGTCTTATTGAGATTAGCCATAGTTCTTCTGAGCTTCTCTCGCATTAATTTCTCTATGACTATTCTGTATATCATCTGTCCTCCCTTGAAGATAGCTCCTCCCAGAATGATTATCCCGATGACTATCAGCACTATTTTTGCCCTTCTCATTTATTGTTCCTCTTCGGTTTCAGTGTCAATATCCATTATTTCATCAATTATTTGGTCAATAGCCTCTTCCGTAAAACCGTATTCTTGTAGTTCGGACTTAAGTTTTTCTGCAGATTTTTTAACATCGTAATCAGAATCTGTTTCTTCTTCTGTTTTGGGTTCTTCTTTGGGTTCTTCAAACAGGTCGTAAAAAATTTGTTTAATGAGATTTTCTATTTCGCTTGTTAAAGTATTTTGTTCATAAGAAGAAAGACCGAGAGATTTTGCGAATTCCTTGAATATCAACGTAAAAAGTCCGAGAATTTTCGGTTTTTTAAGTATTTTGCCATCTGGAAA
>CBFGJQ010000368.1:0-1724 GCA_965649095.1 Caldifarciminota bacterium
TTTGATGAGGCAACACATTTCACGATTGAGGGCTACTACAAGAGGTATTATAATCTTCTCATCCCCAAGGAAAAGGACATCTTCTTTAGCACACCAACCGAGAGTCTCCTATCTGGTAATGGCTATGCCACCGGCATTGATTTTTTCTATAAGAGAAATTTTAGACTTATCACCTTCTGGCTTGGTTATTCATTTGGCTGGACAAAAAGGAGTGCTGGCGGTGAATCATACTTCCCAAGATATGATAGAAGGCATAATCTCAATATCACCCTTGGCTCAACAATTCCCAAAGTGATTCCCATTTTTAAAGGTGGTAGATTTAATCTCCACTGGTTCTTTGGAAGTGGCCTTCCATATTCTGATGTAATTGCCCGATACCGATACTACACTTTTGGGGACGGGAGGGATGCCCCTTATGAACGGAAGCGAGAGTGGCGATATATTTCGGGAGCGAGGGATTACTACCGCCTCCCAGTTTCCCATCGCCTTGACCTGCACTACGAAAAGAAAATGAAAATATTTGGCCTTGCGGGTGAATGGTGGTTTGATGTGATAAATCTCTATGCTAATAAAAATATACTTTTTTATACCTACGAATTAGATGAATCGGGTGATGAGTTGAAGCCACCGCAGAAAAGGGGTTATTCAATCCTGCCCATTCCTGTGCCTTCGTTTGGTCTTACCATTAAGTTCTGATATGGCTAATCCGAAAAGGTCATTGTTAATATTAATCATTTTCTCTGTTTTTTTCTCTTGCGAGAGAAGAAAGGATTACGCCTTTGAATTACAATTGAATGTCGTATGCATTCTGCGTAATGATGAGCCCTATCCGGTGGCAATAATTGACCGGGCATATGGGATTGAAGAGATTGCTGAATACGATTTGGCGGATGCCCTGGTTTATATCTCTGGACCGGATGTGATTGACACCCTTCTTTACTCCGGCTATTCCAATTACTTTCGGGCAAAAAGACCGATAACAATTCAACCGGAATCGGTCTACCACATTTCTGTTTATGTCCCGGGCTTTGATTTAGCAACTGGTTCTACAAAAATCCCGGGTAGATTTCAAATTATTAGTCCTCAATGGGATGATACAGTTGGCATTCAGGATTCAATAATTTTTACAAGGAGTGTGGGGGGAGCGGTTTACAATATAATTGTATCCTTTGGTGAGATGGGCGGGGAGTATTATTACTGGTATTATCTACCCGATATTTCCAGTGATACAATTTTTAAGTTTCCAATTATGCAATTTTATGAATACATCACGAAAAGCGGACCTTACGAGTTCTGGGTCGTCGCGCATGATTATAACTACTTCAACTATGAATTCCATTTTGGAACTGAACCACCTGCCTATGGCATTGAAAATGGCATCGGTCTTTTTGGCAGCGCCTGGGTGGAAAGAGTAAGGGTCTATATTAATCTTGGGTTAAATAATTAAAGGAGAATCTATCTTGGGGTTTCTGGGCTTCAGCCCCTGATGATTCAAAAGACATTGGGGTGATACCACCTGTGGCGTCATAACCGCGCAAGTGCAGCCGATTTCGGTAAAATTATTTTTGACTCAAATCGTGTTCTTGATTTTTGCTAAATCATAGATATAATTTACAGTAATAGGAATTTCAAAAATTCTAATGGAACCCCTCAGGCTTATCCTCTCCCTTTTCAAGGGAGAGGGGAGGGTGAGGGTTGGGGTTTCAGGGGCTTTAGCCCCTGAT
>CBFGJQ010000369.1:0-1721 GCA_965649095.1 Caldifarciminota bacterium
CTACCTTCAACATCAATAGTATAGACTATACCTTTTCGGTGATCTTCTTTTCTGACTATTTCCACAGCAGATTATAATAATATTTAAGATGTTGTCAATGATTTGATACTCCCCATCACTTTTTTTGCCAGCTCTATGCATCTTCGGGCATCGCCCTTTTCAAGAATTTCAGAACAGTATTGAAATCTGATATAAAGAGCAGAGTATTCATTTTTTAATTGATTTACCAGCCTTCTTAAACTTGGAATCAATCTTTCAGGTATTTTTTTATTATTCACTTTGTATTTTTATTACTCAACATATAAATAATTTTTGAAATACCTAATCTTCTTGGACTGAGATTGTCATTCTTTGGTTGTCCCGTAGAAGAAACTTGAAAATTCCATTCTCATAAGTGGGAGTTCGCTATCGTCTCTATAAATTTTTAAACCATTTTTAGATAAAAATCAACCGGACCTGAGGGGTTTTCTGGAATACCTCCTCGCGCAAAAGTCTTTACCGCTTTGATTTTTCTTTTAATGAAATCAATAATTATTTTGTTCGTCCTCTTCCTTCTCAAATTCAATCAATTTAGATATATATGGTTTGACCTCATCGGGGATTTCTTCTATCGTCAATAAATTATTTAGAATGGCTCGGGCGAGATGAATTTTTATATCGGAATAGGCAAATGACTTATAGGCCTCGCGCGCGTCTTTGTTGTGGTATTTATGAATCAACTCATCAAGTTGAAATGTATCAATCTTACCGTTTTTCCAATCTACAAAATGTGTATATAACTCTTCAAGATATTGCGTCAATTCTTTTTCATAAGCGATTTCAGCAAGCTCCCTTAATTTCTTCTTTACTGATTTAGATAGTTTTTCCATAAAGCCTCCATTATTTTATAATTATGGAATGATGAAATCATTGGCACACATATCCTCTCCGTCCGGTTGAAACTGGACGCTACAATTTGCTAAATCCCAAGCACCAAATCACAAACAATAATCAAATCCAAAACAAATCCTTAAACTCTGCCCAAAGACCATACCAGCAGCCTTGCCTGATAACCATTAACTACTTCTTTGATGCGATGAATCGCAGCGCTACAGATTAGATGCTGATGAAAGAGAAGAAGCATCGTCATCATTCTAAATGTCTTCCAAAATCTTCTTAAGTAGTAGTTTGAGCTTTAGTATCTCTTTTTTAATAGTTTCCCAGGCAAGTTCGTGTTTTATGCCAAAATAAAAATGTATCAGCTTGTCCCGCATGCCAGACATCTCTCTCCAAGGAATATCTGGATATTTATTTTTAATTGCGTTGGATATATTCTTTGCAGCCTCACCAATGATTTCAAATTTTCTTATTACCGCGCTGGATATCACATCATTGGTTTTGAAACTTAAGAAGTCTATTCCTACAACAAAATGTTCAATTGATTCCATTGCGGAAAGTATATCTTTGATATATAGTTTAGCATCCCTCATATATAAACAGCCTCTTGCCGGATATCTTCTTTTATTTCTTCTTTAATGGTATCAATGGGCACAATATCTACTTTCAACTGGAGTCTGTTTTCAAGAAAATCGGAAAGACCTACAAAATCAAAAAGTGTCGCCCCATCTAAAAATAATACAAGAATGTCTATATCACTACTTTCTTTTTGCTCTCCTCTTACATACGAACCGAAAACTCCCTTAATCTCCGCTCTATACTTATGCCTTATCTCGTCCTTTAAT
>CBFGJQ010000370.1:0-1719 GCA_965649095.1 Caldifarciminota bacterium
CAAAATAAACTTTTCCTAATCGGCTCGGCACCACCCATTGACATAATGTCCATCCCTGATGTATCTTGTCCTTTTTTTCCATAATTGAAAAATTTCATTATCAGGTAATAGGAATTTTTGAAATTCCTATTACCTCTATGATGCCACCCTTTTGGGTTAGGGTTCGGATGCATAATATACCATTTTAAATTATATCCAAGCTATAATGAAAATCAATAAGTTCCTTTTCTAAATACACTCAATAATCGTTTGGCTTCTCTGCTTTTCGGCAAAGTTGATATTTCCTCAATCAACTGCCGATACTTAATCGCTTGAGCACCGACAATTAGAATAAAAAGACAATAAGTTTGTCAAGGAAAAAGTGGAGAGGACTCAGCACTTTCCCCTTGACATCTTTTTAATTAAAGCTACTGGCAGTCGCCATTGCCCTATCAATCTTCAGTAGCCTCTCCGCCCTCTCATTGGGACTGGGTGTTGCCTATGAGAATCTGGCAGGTCCCGAGGGTAGTAAGCCGTATCTTGCAATAAAGGGAGACGCCACCGTGCCAGTCGTGCCGATACTCGATTGGCGCCTCGGGATATTAAACATAAGCCTTCCTGAAGGTGGCAAGTCATTCTCTTTTGGCACCGGGATTAACTCTGACCTGCTCATTAAGATACCAATGGCGGGAACATTCCAACCGTATATTCCACTCGGACTTTCCCTGTGGAAAGGACTTGAAGAGGGTTTAGGTATGCTTCTAACCCTAAAGGCCGGTCTTGGTGGTTCAATGGGATTTGGTGGAATGAACGGCTACCTTGAGGGTGGATTGAATCTTGCTTCAATAAGCAATGGTCAGAGTCGAACCGATACGGCATTCTATGTTCAAGTGGGAGTAAAATTCCCGGTAGGGCTATAAATCTTCAAGCAACTGAGGCGGGCAGTAATGCCCGCCTCAATCTTTTCTCTTTAAAACCTCGCCGCAATCGGCATCTTTCTTCCCGGTCCGAATGCCTTTGGTGTTACCTTCAAACCAATCGGTGCCTGTCTCCTTTTATATTCACTGCGATTAACGGCATCTATTACCCAGGCAACGACCTTTAGGTCATAGCCCTTTTTTAGAATCTCTTCCCTTGACAACCCTTCTTCTATATATAATTGCAAGATTGGATCAAGGACCTCATAAGGCGGTAATGTATCCTGGTCGGTCTGACTGGGCCTCAACTCCGCTGATGGTTGCTTTTTAATTACCTCTTCGGGAATAATCTCTCTCCTCCGATTGATAAATTTAGCCAACTTATAGACCATAGTCTTGGGAACATCAGAGATTACCGCCAGACCACCGCTCATATCACCATAGAGTGTGCAGTATCCTACCGCAAGTTCGCTCTTATTCCCGGTGGTCAGGACGAGATAGCCGAACTTATTAGAAAAAGCCATCAGGATATTCCCCCTTATCCTTGCCTGAATATTCTCCTCTGTTACATCTGCCTCTTTGTCTTTGAATGTCTCTTTTAATGTCCTTAAATACGAATCATAAACTTCAATTATTGGGATTATCTTTAATTCAATACCCAAATTCTCTGCAAGTTTCCTTGAATCTTCTACACTCCCCCTTGAAGAGAATGGCCCGGGCATCGTAACCGCCAAGACATTCTCTCTACCTAATGCCTCAACCGCGATACAGGCGACAACCGCTGAATCAATACCGCCGGAGAGTCCAATTAGAGCCTTTTTAA
>CBFGJQ010000371.1:0-1719 GCA_965649095.1 Caldifarciminota bacterium
TTTCTATTGCACCATTGCTCCGAATATGAAAAATCTCAACTCCTTTGGCATGCAGATCTCTTGCTATCAGATCTCTCCTGTGGCACTTGAAAGGGTCTTCTTCAGAACACAGTATTGCTACACGATATTGGGCAATACCATTCATTAGCCTATTCAGCCCCTTCTGATAGAATTCCTTTTTCCTTATCAAATCGTAATTTGGTTTATCATTTATATAACAGCTTTTATCTTTTGGTCTTCCACCAAGAATATCGCCCATGAAGATATATTTAATACCATTTGCCATAATAATACTCATCAATTGATCCTTATTAAACTGAGAGACATATCTGCTGTAAGGAGAGCTTCTTACATCAACAAGAACCTCAATATTTGCATGTAGAAGCAGTTTAATTAAATCATCGATATTGATATTTGAATGTCCAATTGTATAAAGCCTCATTTTATGGTTCCTGTTTATTTTCAAATTCTACCTTACGAGTAAAGCGAGGACTAATAATGTTTATTACTAAAGTCATGTATATCAGCCGCAGTTACCCTTGGTAGTTTTTTACTCATACTGCTACATCCATCAAGGTAAGACTTACTGATTCCGCCTGACGAATCTCTTCACCGCTTTCAATTCTGTCTTCTATATGAAGGCGAATAGCATCTTTGATATTTTCCAGAACTTCTTCATAAGTATCACCCTGAGTGTAGCAACCCTGAAGTTCAGGGCAAAAGGCAAAATAGCCCTCACTGTCTTTTTCAACAACTACTGAAAACTTATATGTATTCATTTTTTGCCTCCTTTCCATTCCTTATAATAACACATCTTCACATAGATGAAATCATGTTATCTGCCTTCAACATTAATTACCCCTAAATCAATCATTTTCACTTCGCTCTTTTCTTGGAATCTAATAACTACAAGTACCCCCTTCTGTTTTAATAAGCTGGGTTTAATGGTTGGAAAACCGATTGCGAATTCTTTATTCTTATGTTCCTTCATGAAGTCAGAATTTAAATCTACTTCATAGATTTATAATCTTTGGAAATCTTAGAAATCCTCCTCATGGTGTTTTCCTCCTTTCTTAAGTTTTAGATTCAAAACACTTAATATTTTTATTATATTTTATCACCCCTCTTAGTCATAAATGTCAGAATTAAAAGATATCTTATAGCATCACCTGAGTAAAATTATATTATAGCTTACAAAGGCTGTCAACTGTTAATTGCTGTTTGTATTTGTTCCATGTTTTTGTCAACACCCACAAAGCATCTGTAGAGATGGAAGTTGGCCTTATAATAGGCATCACACTTTAATTTAATAGAGATATAAACCATCTACTTACAATCGGTGGCGAAAGTAACAGTACTGAAGGTTCACTTCTCTTCAAAGAGTGCCTTTACAAACTCCTCTGGTTTGAAATCAGCAAGGTCCTCTATACCTTCACCTATACCTATCAATTTTACAGGGATATTTAGTTCCTTTTTTATTGCAAAGACAATACCACCTTTTGAGGTCCCATCAAGTTTTGTAAGAACAATACCAGTGACACCTATTGCATCATTGAAGAGTTTTGCCTGATTGAGGCCATTCTGGCCTGTAGTGGCATCCATCACAAGGAGCGTTTCATGAGGAGCATCAGGTATTGCCTTCTGGATCACCCTCTTTATCTTTTTCAGTTCCTCCATAAGGGGGCTCTTTGTATGAAGTCTTCCTGCGGTATCAATTAT
>CBFGJQ010000372.1:0-1709 GCA_965649095.1 Caldifarciminota bacterium
ATTAGATGCTGAAATAACCCTGGCCTGGCGTCAGGTCAGAGCTCAGCATGACAGGTTAGAAAATCGTGAAACGTTCACCGTGAACCGTAGAACGATTAACAAGGGTAAAAAAATGAGAAATAGTTAAATGGCAATAGATTAAATGGATACACCACAAAATGTAATTTTCACATTTACGAGTTAACAACCTTGAAGCCCAATTCCTTTAAGATGTTCATAATCTGCTGTGATTCTGCCATCCTGGATTCAGTCGCTTTAACTATTGGTATGTAGTTAAAGAATTCCCGGCGTTCTGGATAGTTTCGCCGAAGTAATTTAAAATATTCCTGTCGCTGTGCAGAATTCAATTTTACAATTTTTACTAATGACTGGTGGTCTAGTTCAGGATTATAAACCTTTAAGACCGTATTACATAGTGTATCTATTAAATCAGTTCCTAAGGTGATATTTAATTTTTTATTCAACCTCGGCAAGATTTTTTCTCTTAAGATATCCGGCTTTCTATTCAGGAGTCGGCACAATTTTCTATAGACCATGAATGTTCCATTAAACCTTCCGTCAAGAGAGTAGCCGGCAATATGTGGGGTGCCAATGTCAACCCTTTTGAGTAATTCAATATTGATATCAGGTTCATTCTCCCAGACATCAAGAATAAGCCCGCCCAATTTTGAATGGTATTTGAGAAGGGCATTCTCATCTATTACCTTACCCCTTGAGGTATTTATCAGGATACTCCCTTCTTTTATATTCCTTAAAAATTCTTCATTTATTAGATGGAAAGTCCTATATTTTCCTGAAAATGTTAGGGGAATATGCAGGGTTATTATATCTGCCTCAGAGGGATTTTTTAAGGAAAGAAACCTTTTGTCTTTGGTTCGTATGAATTTCGGAGGGTCATTTAATAAGACCTGCATCCCCAATGCCTGACACTTTTTTGCAACTCTTTTCCCGACATTACCAACCCCGATAATCCCGATAGTTTTTTCGGTAAGAGATATTTTTTTTCTTTTAGCAATAATTAGCAGACAGGCAATGACATATTCCGCAACTGAATTGGCATTAGACCCCGGGGCATAGAGCAATTTAATTCCATTTCTGCGCAGGTATTTTCTATCAATATGGTCAATCCCGCTCGTTACTGAACCGATAATTTTGACTTTAGTTCCTTTCAGGAGTTCTTCATTAACTTTTGTTACTGACCTTACAAGCAAGACATCTGCCTTTTGTATTTTGGAGCAAGTCAGTTCTGAGGTCGGCAAAGTTATTAATTTATGGAAACCACAAAATACCTTATCTATATAGGCTATCTGCTCATCGCCGATTATAAGCAGTCTATCTTTCATTTTAAATGCCATCGCTTGAATGAAACCAATAGAATCTTTTTAATCATCTCCCTGTAATTTACACCGTTCAATAGACAACATTGCGCCAGGGTTCTTTCTGGATGGAGTGTTGCATCTGCATTCATTTCTAAAAAGTAATGATTTCCTTTATCATCTACCCTAATATCAAATGTTGCATAGTCTAAAGGAATAAGCATCCGATAAATGCGTAATGCATCCTCCAAAAGCCTTGCAAAATCCTTAGATTTTATATCTCGCCTTATCTTCCGGTAGATACCTCTTCTCTTAGCATTAAAATATAAGAACTTATTTCCCAAAGGCCTTTCATCTTTAGAAACATCTTCTGTCATCCCTAAGAACTCTATT
>CBFGJQ010000373.1:0-1709 GCA_965649095.1 Caldifarciminota bacterium
AGGGTTAATATGTGGATAACTTTAAGACTTAAGTATGAAATAGAAGGCGAAGGGGTATCATCGTTAATGAGAATCTAAAATTTGTGACTATTCAAAAATCGGTGAAGTAGGGTTAATTGATATAATAACGACGTTTGATGATTTACAGGATTTTTGGGAATTTTGATGGTGTAGACTAAAGCCGGCATAGGTATCAACAAAACGCAAGCCAGCCTTACCAAGCATAGATTTAATTTCCTTTAAGGTATATATACGATTTCCTTCTCTAATTATATTTTTTGACATTATGTTTATTGTGCCGGTTTTATCAATAAAATAATATTCACCGTTCTCTCTTTTTGTTTTAGTGTTAAATTGAGTATCCATAAGCAGATAGCCATCATTTATTGCCATCCATGATTTCCCATATTGTGATTTTCTTTCAGGGTTTCTAATGTCAAATAGTATTTTTCCTCCAGATTTTAGTGCCATTTTATTTTTTTGTAAAAGTCTTAAATTCTCTTTATCGCTGAAGAAACCAAAAGTGCCGCTAATCATTATGCAGTAATCAAATTCATTCTCATAATCAATTTTTCTCATATCATTGACAATATATTCCACTTTTACATTTTCTTTCCTGGCTTTCATTTTTGCATATTTTATAAGGGAAGGCGCGATATCTATACCTGTGCATTCAATTCTATATTTTGCAAGGAGCCTTGTATGTTCACCACTCCCACAACCCAAATCCAGTAAACTTTCTCCCTTTTGGCAACCCAATACTTCAATAATAAACCGAACAACCTTTTCATCCCATTGTTCAATTCCTTTCAATGTCTGACGATGAATTACCCGCCAGAAGTATGCCCACCAGTTCCAACCACGAGCAATAACCTTCATAAAAATTGCCTAAAAGTCCAAAACACCTAACCCGGATTATTCATACTATTTTTGACAAATTCCGTGCAAATGCAGTCCGGAAGCGGTTTTGCACCATTAACCCTCACCTTCCCCTCTCCCTTACAAAGGGAGAGGATAAGCTTGAGGGTTCCCTTGATTAGTATGAATAATGCGGGTTAAGTTTCAAAAATAGCGAATAGTCACGCCTTCTGGATATTGACTTATTGCAAAAAAACATTAGACTAAAAAATTATGGAAAATCCTTATACCGACAAGAAGATTAAAGCAATCCTTTTTGACCTTGATGGTGTGCTTGTTGATACATATAAACTCTGGTATCATCTATTCAACCAGACACTGAAACACTTTGGACATAAACCAATAAGTCTAAAAACCTTTGCCCGAAACTGGGGGCAGAGCACTGAAGAGGATGTTAAAATATTTATGCCGGAAATACAATTAAAGGATGTGATTGAATATTTTTCAATTAACTTCTCAAAATTCATAAAATATATGAAGATAAATCAAGAGGCAGGAAAAGTGCTGGGCATATTAAAAAAATTAGGGTTCAAGATTGGTTGTATAACCAACTCACACCGGGACATAACTGAATTGGAGATTGAGGTGGCGCATCTAAAAAAATTCCTAAATATCGTAATGACTGCCGATGATGTCAAAAGGCCAAAGCCAAATCCGGAGATGTTACTGAAGGTATGTGAGAGATTGAAAGTTAAAACTGATGAAATCGTCTTTGTTGGCGATACCGAAACGGATCTTAGGACGGCAAAAAGGGCGCATTGCAAATTCATCGGTTATAAGATGAAAACCAG
>CBFGJQ010000374.1:0-1704 GCA_965649095.1 Caldifarciminota bacterium
GTTCTTGATTTGGGAACTTCAATATGGAAGACGGATATCTGGGAGGCAACAAAGGAGAATAATGCCCACCGTTTAATCTTTGACCCGGTCAATCAGATGCTCTATGGCGCTTTTCAGAGAAGCGATGGCATCTATTTTATCCGCTCATCAGATTTTGGCTCAACCTGGGGTTCAGCAGAACTTGTTGCCCTCGGTGCCTTACCTGCACTGGCAACTGATGCCCAAGGGAATTTACATCTGGTTTATATTCGTTTTGAAAGCGCTCATGGCCATTGCCTGCTTTACAAAAGATATACCCCCCAGACCAACCAATGGGGTCCTGAGATTCTCCTCTTTGAGACGATGGGCACTAACCTCTGGTGGATTGGAGCACCAGCGACAGCAGTAAAAGAGAACTTTTTGTATATTACCTGGGAATCGCCCTGGTCTGAGATACAATACCCCGGTCCTCCTCCAGCACCACCGCCAATTGAGATCAAAGGAACCCGCGCATATCTTGGAATACTCAATCTCAATACCCAGGAGTTTACATACGAAATTGCGGATGAGATTCAGTCGTTAATTCCGATAGCTCTTCCCGTAGAAGAAATAGGACTTATTGTCCTCTCCCCAACGATTGCCGTGCCTTCCGCCAATCATATCCAGATTTGTTGGGACCCAATCTTGGACATAATGCCTATACCAATTCCACCAACACCGCCATTACCTATAGAACCTACCTTAAGACTTGCGGAAAAGATAAGCGGTGTCTGGACACGCACTGCCTTATGGCCGGGTTTCAGCCCAAGCATCTATGCATCAAAACTTACCCTCAAATTGGTATACCATCACTACTGCGATATTTACCTTGCGGAGCGACAAAACTATCCACCCTATGCTTGGAAGCCAACGATTAACCTTTCCCAATCGTCCACTATGTCAATAACTCCAGTAATATGTAACTCGGGCAATTATATACTCTGGAATGAATATGCACCCGCAGGTGAAGGATATTCTGATATTTATCGTGCTGAATATGACCCGGTCCAGGGCTGGCAGGTGAGCAATCTAACGGACATCAATCTGCTCTATGAACATGACCCCCAGGTCTGGTTTACTTCGGGTAATGTCTCTTATCTCCATTCACTATTTACCGAAGGTGAGCCGCCTTATACCTACTGGGTGCGATATTTAAGGACGGGCTATTCATGGCAAGAGGTTTCTTATATTGCCGCCGATGCTGGCACACCAGTGCCATCATCCTGGACGGTTCAAAGGGATACCTACTATGTTTACGGTGACCTCCCTTACCAGAGTGTGGATGTGGCATCTCAGGAACTTATCTATCAGGTGACTGGCCTCAGCTCTCAAAATGTAAAATATTATCTCCAGTGGCAGTGGTACCAGAAAGAAACTGATAAAATCAAACTTCAATTGAGGATTGATGATTCATTTACGCATAACCGCTGGGTGTCCTATGATTCTTTGGTAGATATTGGCTCTTGGATTCCTGAAGCCTGCCTGCAGGATAGCACAATCATAATCAGGGTAAAGGTGCTTGATGGTCCGGTTGCGGTTCTAAGTGGATTCCAGATTAAACGGCAGGTAGTGGGCGGTGGAGGCCCTCAATCTTCCATGACTGCTCCACAAAATCTCGTCTTCAGTCTCAAGGTTCTACCTAATATTATCACCCAATCTACTCAAGTCCAATACATTATTCCTAAA
>CBFGJQ010000375.1:0-1700 GCA_965649095.1 Caldifarciminota bacterium
CAATTGGACAGCCGGAGAGTGGCTGTTTAAACATCTACGAGACCTATCTCCATGCAAGGACATTTATGAGCCCACCACCAAGTTGGCCATTGAGGGTGATGTGGGAACCAGGATATGATACAACAACAAAATACAAAAGCACGGATACAATTTTTGTTCATGGTGATACTTCTGATACCGATGAGTGGGACGATGATGTTTTACTGCATGAATTTGGACACTATCTTATGAAACACTATGCTCAATTACAGCCTACCGTCACAGATACTCATTGGTGGTATAAGGCATACCCAAATGATACTTGTCTCGCCTATAAAGAAGGATGGGCAACTTTCTTTTCAGGTAGGGCAAGGGTTGGTTCTGGTGCCGATAGTTTGTATGTAGATAACTGGAAGATTAATGCTTCATCACCTAATTTCTGGCTTAACATTGAAAACCCATGGATTGGCAGTTATTTTGATACTACAGACTTCCAAGGCGGTCCCTGGTGTGAAGGCTCGGTGTGCGGTGCTCTATGGGATATTTATGATTCTTATAATGAAATCCCTTACCATTCTTATCCAGATTCCCTTTATGGTGTTTGGTTTCCTGATACTGGGCTTTATGATACCCTAACAATGGGTTTTGCCCCAATCTGGGATGTCTTTGACCATTATGACCCATCTGGTGAGCCAACAAACTGCTGGACAATCTTTCACTTTAGAAGCGGCTGGAATGCCTTTAATTATAACCACCAATTTGCCTTGAATCAAATATTGCTTCATCATCGCATTATGGTAGATAGTGCTCCTTCAAAGCCAATCGGATTAACCGCACAAAGAGAATTCAATTATGTGCGACTTTACTGGCGTAAGAATACCGAATCTGACCTCAAGGGTTATCGGATATATCGACGGAGTAAACGGATGTTCGTATTTCCCCCGCTGCCCTGGTCTTCCTGGACATTGCTTGCCGAAAAAACCAACCCCACTGATACGACACACCTTGATACTTTGGCTAAAGTAAGATACAGTTATCGTTATAGAGTTACCGCCTTTGATACCCTTGGTAATGAATCTCCGCCATCTGATAGTGTTCAGATTTCACTACTGACATGTCAGGAGGTCTGGTCTACACCACCTGGCACCCCCCCTGAGATTACAGCCTATAATAATAGTCGCAGATTTGTAAAAGATGCACTGGGGACCTTGCACTTAGCATTTACAAGCGGGGATAGTGTTTATCATACATTTTTACAGGATACTCTCTGGTCTGAGCCGGTATTGGTGGGACAGGTAGGTATCCAGCACTGTCATTGGGGCCGGATGGTAAAATCTATTGTCTCTGGTGTTATAACGAGGGTTCACCATATTTCCTTGAGGAATTGCGGATGAGTGCCTTTGATGGCAATAATTGGTCAATGCCGATTCCCTTGCTAAATACCTACTATACCTGGTATTGGGGCATTGGTGCACCATCATTTGCGGTTAAAGAGACGATGGGCTATTTTACATTCAAGACCTTTCAGGGCCACGATTATCATACTCCTGGCTGGGTAGGTGGTCCGGTAATATTAGTCACAGGGCATACCCTTATCTACGGCAGATTCTCACTACAAAATCCCGGGATTATTGAATATCGCCCGATTGACTTTATCCAGACCTTCCCCGGTCCTATTCCGATAGATACTGCTGGTTATAAAGAGACCCTCGCGGTGAAAC
>CBFGJQ010000376.1:0-10389 GCA_965649095.1 Caldifarciminota bacterium
AAATGAAAGAATCTTTTATTAGCAAAAAGGCAAAGATTCATAAGTTGGTTAGAATCGGTCATTATTCAATAATTGAGGATGGGGTTGAGGTTGGGGAGGGGACTGAGATTGGTGACTATGTTTTAATCAAAAAAGGAACCAAGATTGGGAAGAATAATAAGATTTATTCTGGTGCCCAATTGGGAACCGACCCTCAGGATTACCATTTTAAGGGCGAGTATTCCGAATGTATAATTGGGGATAATAATATAATCCGTGAATACGCCACAATCTCAAGGGCAACCGGTGAAAATAATAAAACCATAATTGGTAACAATAACTTCATTATGACCTATGTTCATATTGCCCATAACTGTAAAATTGGTGATAATACAATTATCGCAAGCGGAACTCAGATTGCCGGCTATGTTGAGATAGATGACTTTGCCTATATCGGTGGTCTTTGTGGTATTCATCAATTCTGCCGGGTTGGTAGATATGCAATGCTTGGTGCAAAATCATATTTGAATAAAGACCTCCCCCCTTATCTCCTTGCGGCCGGTAATCGCGCAAGGGTTTATGGGATAAATGTAAAGGGTCTGATTAGGAGTTCATTTAAACCTTCCCAGAGGGAAGAGATTAGAGAGATATACAAGGTTATCTATAAATCAAAGTTCAACTTAAAAGAGGCGCTTGAGATTATAGAGAGGAGAGAAGGTGAATTCGTTAAAGAGATATTAGAATTCATCAAAGGTTCAAGGCGCGGTATTCTCTTGCCATAGATTCACTCAAGCATTGTGCTGATTTCCATCAACTCCTTTTTTACCTCCTTTATGAGCTTCATTGTATCCCTCAGGGGCAGAACGAGTTGCTCAGGGCCCTCTTTTATTGTAGCAAGTTTTTTCTTCGCCCCGGCAATCGTGTATCCCTGTTCATATAAAATTACCTTTATCATCCGTGCAATCTCAATATCCCGCCTGGAATAGAACCGCCTGCCCAGGCGATTCCGCCTCGGTTTTAAAATGGCAAATTCCTTCTCCCAGTAGCGGAGGACATAAACTGGAATATCCAGCATCTCTGCAACCTCCCTTATTGAATAGAATTCTTTTTCCATCATCCTTCCTCCTTTAAAGGCCTGGACATCAAACTCTTAATTGCCTCTTTTGGTGATTTATTTTTATAAATAACCTCATAAACCTCCTGAGAGATGGGCATTTCAATATTATAAATCCGAGAGAGTTTAACTACTGCTCTTACAGTGCTTATCCCCTCAGCGACCATTACCATCTCCTTCTTTATCTCCACAAAACTTTTGCCTCTGCCGAGGAGCATACCGAAATGGTGATTGCGTGATTCTTTACTGAAGGAAGTCGTAACTAAATCACCAAGCCCGGAGAGTCCCCAGAATGTCTTCTGCTTTGCACCCATCTTTACTCCCAGTCTCTGCATTTCCACAATCCCCCTGGTAATCAGGGCACCTTTTGTATTACTCCCCAGTCCCAGGCCATCACTTATGCCACAGGCAATTGCCAGAACATTTTTCACAGCCCCGCCAATTTCAACTCCTATTAAATCTTCATTAAAATAGATCCTCAAATTGGGGGTGGAGAGTCTCCGTTGCAGTCTGAGCGCCTCCCTTTTTTCTTGGCCAGTGAGCACAACCGCTGTCGGTTCACCCCTCAGAACCTCGTTGGCAATTGATGGCCCAGAAAGGACATAGCAATCATCGCTTTTCAATTCTTCCTTTATAACCATGGATGGTAATTTTAGCGTCTTCACCTCTATTCCCTTTATCAGACTCAAATAAAGAGGCTCTTTAATCTTTAATCCCCTCATCTCCTTTAATACACCCCGCAATTTCTGGCAGGGGATGGCAAATACTATAAGTTCACAGTCTCTTAAAACATTCTCCAATCGCCAGTCAACCCAAATTGCCCTTGGAATTTTATGACCCGAAAGGAAGGGGCGATTGTCCCGACTCTCCTGCACATAGACTGCCCTCTCCTTATCATATTCCCAGATTTTTATCCGGTGGCCATTTTGGTGTTGAATGATGCCAAATACCGAACCCCAGTTCCCGCAGCCTAAAATCGCAATATTCATTTTTTTCTCCTGAAGATTGTCTTTGGTTCGGTCCCTTTAAGTAACCGTCCGATATTTGAGCGGTGGGCGATGATTATTAGGATTGCTATCAAAAGAATTAAGGTCTTCTCGGCTGGAGTTGTATTGGGGAAGATTAGGGTAGTAAAAAAAAGAACTATGGCAAAGGTGATTGATGCCAGCGATACAATAAAGGTGCAGAGATAGAGGATTATCCAGGTTATAATAGAGATAGAAAATTGTAATGGGACAATTCCGGAGACAACCCCAATTGTAGTAGAGACACCCTTGCCGCCACGAAACCCAAAGAGCGGATTGAAGATATGTCCGATGATTGCCCCGCAACCAGCAAGGGCAGGTATTAGCCCTTCCTGGTGGGCAATAACCACCGGAATCAACCCTTTTGCACCATCGAGTAAAAAACCGAGTATGAAAAACTTTAAACCCAAAAACCGTCCGAGGTTTGTCGCCCCAATATTGCCACTTCCAGACTTTTTTAAATCAATGCCCTTAATCCTCCCGATAATATATGAAAAGGGAAGAATCCCGAAGAGAAAACCGATAAGAAGGGAGCACAGGCCCTTAATAATCATCTTCTTTTTTTAATTATTCTTGTCTTTATCAATATCGGCACACCACAAAATCCAAAGTAGTTGCGGATCGTATTACGCAGGTATTTTATATAATTCTCCCCTACCTCAGCGGTAATACTGACTTCAAAGACCGGCGGCCGACTCTTAATCTGATTGATCTTCAACACCTCACCCAAGGGGGGTGGTTTGAGATTGGCAGGTATTGCCCTCAAGGCCTCTCGGTCTAAGACCTTCCCTGCTTCAAGATGGACATTTAGACAGGTATTCAGGAGTTTATCAATTCCAATATTCTCTTTTGAGGAGATGGGGATGATGGGCACAAAGTCAATAAAATAAAAGGAGTCGCGGGCAGCGGATATTACAGATGGTAATGATACCTTCTTGAGCAGGTCTATTTTGTTGGGGGCAACGACCATCCCCTTTTGTTTGGAGAGGACCAGGGAGGCAATTCTTAAGTCCTCCCTTACCACCCCCTGTAGGATATCAAAGAGAATCACCGCGATATCAATCTCATCAATTACCCGCATTACCCTCATCACTGAATAGAATTCTATCGGATTTTTAATCGCCGAAGGTTTTTTTAGACCGCAGGTATCAATGATTTCAAATTCTTTATCTCTATAAACGAATCTTGCATTCAGTAAATCTCTGGTGGTCCCCGGCCTTTCATCAACCACTGCCCTTTCCTGATTGAGGATGGTATTTAGAAGGGTTGACTTGCCTGCATTGGGTCGGCCTAAAATAAGGAGTTTAATGCATCTATCCTCCCTTACCTTCTCTATCTCAGGAAGATTCTTAATTGTCTGGTCAAGAACCTCGCCAAACCCTATCCCCGCCTCAGCCGAAACATTGAATGAATCGGTAATCCCAAGCTTTGAAAATTCCAGGGTTTTGATGGTATCCCTGGGACTATCCACTTTATTTATCAAAAGAAAGACCTTTTTGTTCAGCCTTCTCAGATAACTCCCAATAAGCTCATCAGTGGCAAAGAGACCTGCCTTTGCGTCAACTACGAAATATATCAAATCCGCCTCTTTCAGGGCAAGTTCAATCTGATGGGTAATCTTTGCGGCAAGGATACTATCCTCCTGAGGGAAGAAACCTCCGGTATCAATGATATTGAATCTCCTTCCGCGCCAGGTTACCTCACCATATATCCGGTCGCGGGTAATCCCGGGCTCAGAATGGACAATACTCAATCTCTTTCCAATCAGGCGGTTGAAGAGGGAGGACTTACCAACATTCTTTCTACCTACAATGGCAACCGTGGGCATATAAAATTATAAAAAAATTTCTCTAAAATGCAAGTCCTTGACAGATTGCTGTGAATGATTATAATTATAGTGTTATGAAAGGGAACTTAGATATAATTTTAGTCTCAAAGAGGCATAATCTTTGCTATAGTTTCAAAATTTCTTTAAATACTCTCTTCCTTATTTTTACACTCCTTTTTCTCCTGAGTTTCGGCGCAATCTCCTTTCTTATTCAAAATACCCATTTTACAATTGCCAAAGTGAAGATAACACTTGCCGAACAGGAGAATAGAAGATTATTATCCAAACTGCAGAACCTGAAGGAAAGGCTAATTGAACTGGCAAATGAAATCCGAAAGGAGATTGCCCAGGATAACCGGGAACGTTCATTTCTTCAAATTGCCCAGATAGCACCGGATATCTGGGCAATGGGAGTTGGAGGTAGAAAGAGAAGTAGAATACCGGATGGGCTCACTGAGCCAGCGGCGCGGATTTTAGATGAGCTTTATCAATCTGTAGATATAATACAGGGACAGTTGAACCTAAGATGTGGAAGTCTGGCCGAGATAAAAGATGAGATAAATAAAAAATTTGACCTCTGGGGGCACATTCCTTCAATAAATCCTGTTCCCGGGACAGGAATTGGCTCTGGATTTGGTTATCGGGTGGACCCGATAGATGGCACAATCAGGATGCATGAAGGGGTTGACCTGGGTGCCCCAACCGGCACACCTATCCTTGCCAGTGCAGATGGTATTGTCTCTTATGCGGACTGGAATATGGGTTATGGTTATGTTGTTGATATTGACCATGGCTATGGATTCGTAAGTAGATATGCCCATTGTTCAAAGATTCTGGTTAGAGTTGGGGACTTTGTGAAACGGGGACAGGTAATTGCCCTTGTTGGTAGAACCGGAAGGACAACCTGTCCCCATCTTCACTATGAGGTTCATGTCTCGGGGATAAAGGTTAATCCTGCTAATTATATCCACTCCTCAGAGATTGTATTTGACTAGTAAATTCTTTTAATTCCAGTTATGACTGATGTCCTGGCAATGATCCTTGCGGGGGGCAGGGTTGATGAACTCCTTACCCTCACTGAAAAGCGACCAAAGGCGGCAGTTCCGATATTTGGTATCTATCGTTTTATAGACTTTGTCTTAAGCAATATGATGATCTCGGGTATTGATAAGGTGGGAATTCTCTCCCAGTATCGTCCCTACAGTTTAATGCGCCATATCGGTAGTGGTGAACACTGGGACTTTATCGGCAGGAAGAGAGGAATCCGAATACTACCACCGTACCGGGGAATTAAAGAATCGGACTGGTACAAAGGCACTGCGGATGCCGTATTCCAGAATATCTCATATATTGAGGAGTTCAAGCCCAAGTATGTTCTTATTGCCGCCGGTGACCACATCTACCATTTTGATTACCGCCTCTTATACAGATACCACATTGAGAACGACGCCCTCGCAACCATCTGCTTTACCAGAGTTAGAGAGAGAACCCCCTGGTTTGGCTATGGCGTGCTTGATAAAAAGAATAGGCTGGTAGCTTACAGGGAGAAGCCAAAGGAGCCACCCTCCGATTTAGTATCTATGACGGTCTATCTCTTTCAAACTGATTTTCTTTTGGAATTACTCAAGGAGAACGTCCAGCAGGATTCACACGAATTTGGTCGGGATATCATACCGAGACTGGCTGGCAAACCAAGAATCTTCGGCTACCGGTTCAATAACTTCTGGGGATATGCCCGGACAATAGAAATGTATTATAAAACAAATATGGATTATTTAAGAAATAAAGATTTGATGAGAAACTGGACGGTAAGAACGAATTTGATAGAAGGGTGTGAAGAGCAAGACCGAATCCCGGCACGAATTTCCGGAGAGATAAGAAATTCAGTCATCGGTGATGGTTGTATTATAAAGGGAACGGTTCGGAACTCCATTCTCTCCCCCGGAGTTGTAGTAAAGGATAGGGCCCGCGTGATAAATTCAATAGTCTTCCATAATACAAAGATTGAAAAAGGTGTCTATCTTAAAAATGTTATCTGCGATAAGAATGTAGAAATCGGTGAGGCTTCTCTAATTGGAACTGAGGGGGCCAAAGTCCCTTCAGAGGAGTTTGGCGACCTGCTCAAATCTGGTATTACGGTGTTGGGGAAAGGGGTTATCGTTCCTCCTCAAACAAGGATTGGTGCCAACACCGTGGTCTATTCAACCGCCACAATAAAAGAAAGGGAGATTCCACCGGGGAGCACCCTGAGATGAAAAAGGATATCATTGCAATGCTCCTCGCGGGTGGTGTTGGTTCCCGTTTGGGGATTTTAGCCAAAAAAAGGGCAAAGCCGGCAATCCCCTTTGGAGGAATATATCGGATAATAGACTTCACGCTGAGCAATATCGCCAATTCTAATATTGATGTTGTTGGTGTCTTAACCCAGTATAAACCACTCTCCCTGATGGAACATATTGATAATGGACGGCCCTGGGATCTATTTGGTAGAACCCGCCTCGTTGAGATTCTACCACCCAAGACCGGTGAAGAGAGCTCTGACTGGTATAAAGGGACATCAGATGCGGTCTATCAGAATATCGGCTTTATTGAAGACTTTTCCCCAGAATTGGTCCTGGTTGTTTCCGGTGACCATATCTACCATATGGACTACAGAAATCTAATTCTCTATCAACAGGAAAAATCTGCCGAAGGGATAGTCTGTCTCATAGGTGTGCCGGAAAGAGAGGCACCAAACTTTGGAATTGCACTCATTGATGAGGATAATAGAATAATTGATTGGGAAGAGAAGCCCAAAAGGCCACGGTCAAACCTTGCCTCAATGGGAGTCTATCTATTTAAAAGGGGAATCTTAAAGGAGATGCTGATTGAGTCGGCAAAAAGGGGCGGGACCGATTTTGCCCGCGACATCATCCCAATGATGCTTAAGAGGAAGGGGGTCTTTGGCTATGAATTTAGAGGGTATTGGCGTGATGTCGGAACAATCCCTGCCTACTGGAGCGCAAATATGGACCTCCTCAATATCAATTCAGGACTGGATATAGAAAGATGGGGGATAAAGACTAACCTTTCGGTAAAAGGTGAGATTGGCGACCGCCCGCCGATTTATATCGGAAGGAATGCCAGGATTAAAAATTCCCTTATTGCCGCGGGTTGTGAAATTGAAGGGGAGGTATCTAACTCAGTGCTCTCACCCGGGGTAAAGGTCGGTCCGAAGAGTATAGTAAAGGATTCTATAATCTTCCATAATACAAAGATTGGTGATGGGTCTCTCCTTGAGAAGGTAATAATCGATAAAAATGTTACAATTGGAGAGGATGTGAAGATCGGTGTCGGGGAAGAGTCCGAAAAGTCATCAATTGAGGCTGAAATCTGTGTTATCGGCAAGGGCGCGAAGATACCATCCGGGATGGTAATTGGTAAAAATTGCACCATCCATCCGGATGTGGATTTGAGTGACTATCACCTTCAGATAATCCAATCCGGGGCTTCTGTGGATTAATCTTGGTCCCCCAACCCTTTCACTCCCTAATTGGTAAGTCTTCCCCCAAAAAAACGATGCTTGAGTTTCTGAAGAACGAGGAAAAAAGTCGGTAGTGTCCAACTTCGGCGGGACGGGAGATTTTATCTACATTTTGGGGAGAAACAAATGCTACAAATGGATAATAATCCCCCTTCCACTACCAACTATTGGAGTGACACCACTGGTGGTGTCATAACCGCACCCGGGCTGGTATTTTCGTTCTCTCGGGCGAATGTATTAGAAAGTTATTCCAGATCAACGCGGAATCTCTTTGCCGCATTACTGAGGGCCTCCGCCGGGGTCCGTTGTAGTCTCATCGCCTCCTCAAGTCCCTCGTTCAGATAAATCCGACCGGTGAACCATTCCTGCGCCTTCGGTTCGGTTCGGGCAAATTCAAGTTGGGCGATTATCTGAGCATATCCTAAATTCTTTTTAAGGAAATCTTGAAATTCGGGTAAATTTGTTGTGCCTCTTCTGGTTGGAAGATAATAACTCCCTTTTGTCCAGCGGACCTGATTTTCGGGTTGTAAAAACCACCGGATAAATTCCCAGGCGAGTTTTTTCTGTTTCTGGGTTGCATTTTTAAACATTCCGATATTTGTTCCGGCAATAATGACCGAATTCTTTGTGCCCTGAGGAAATGGCGCAACCCCCATCTCAAATTTGGTGCGGTCTTTCAGAAATGCCCAGGAGACAATTGATGCCGGGATTGTTGCTACATTTCCACTTAAAAACTCATCCTGGCGCTGGAATCCAGGATTGAGATAGAAGAGGCTGTCCTGGATAAGTTCAACAATGTATCCTAATACCCGGACACCGATTGTATCATTAAACATCGGTTTTTTAGAATTATATTCGTATAATTCCCCTCCCTCCTGATAGACCATTGAACCAAAATACCAGACATCAATGGGCCAGGAGGTGGGCCAGATTTTTGTTGATTTCAATTTTTTACAAACCTCACGAAATTCCAGCCAGTTTACGGGGAAATGGTCAACACCTAAAGAGTCAAAGAGACTTTTATTGTAATAAAAGACAGGGAGGCTTTTATTAAAGGGGAGGGTGACTATTGTGGAATCGTAAGTATTATCTTCAATGAAAACTGGATAGAAGTCTTTAAGATTAAAAGAGGTATCTTCGGCAATGAAATTCTGAAGCGGTTCAAGAAAATTTGCTTCGTAAAACTGATGGGTCCAGGACTCATACAGCTGGGCAATTGTCGGCGGTGAATTTGATGCAATTGCCCCCATCAATTTCTGCGCAAGGGCATCATAAGAACCCATCTGGACGCCTATAATCTCGCCCTCA
This sequence comes from Caldifarciminota bacterium, assembly GCA_965649095.1. GTDB lineage: Bacteria > Hydrothermota > Tepidihabitantia > SM23-42 > JAOAFX01 > JBDRWI01. Next base: position 8,778 of record CBFGJQ010000376.1, read on the forward strand.
GGATGAATCTTATTAAAATCCGCAATCATCTCTTCAAGCCTCCTTCCAATTGGCCCACCCATCACATGCCAGAAGTAAACCTTTGTCTTTTTCTCTTTGCTACATCCGAGGAAAAATAGAATAGATATCAAGAGATTCAGAGCGGACACCCTTTTTCAATCTACCATTCAGAACCAATTGTTAAATAGAGCCACCAGCGCGAAGGTTGCCCGGTTTCATCAATCCAGTTATGCAGGTCAAAGGCACGCCCCGCATCTAATTTGAAGATAATAAAGAAGAGACTGAAACGAAGACCGGCACCGACACCCAGTTTAAGGTCCTTTAGCCTGATTGGTGGGAACCCCGCCGAAGATTCATAGGCAGTAAAGGAATCTGAATATACACCTGCCCAGTCAGTAAATAATACACCACGAATATTTTTAATCTCAATTGGCAAGGGAAAGGCAAGTTTTAATCGGTCAATGAATGGGAAACGGTATTCTAAATTTAAAAATCCCAAATCTGCACCAGTAAATGTGTAATAATCAAATCCCCTTATTGTGCCCGCACCACCAATTGACCATAATTCTTCATCCTTTCCGAAATTGCTGGCGAGCACCAATCTAATTGCAAAACTCGCCCCTGGTGATAGTCTAAAATATCTACGGTAATCAAGAATGGATGCCTTGATGGCAAAGTCACTGAAGATTGTATTGTAGTATGTAATCCGTGCCCGTAGCCCATTGTGCGGTCCAATATCACCCCATTTGGCATTGTCAAATATGAAAGAGACCTCCGGATAGATGAAGTTATATGAGGTATCTGTATAAGAATTGTATCCATAATAGGGGAAGAAGTGAAACCATCTCGTCTCATAAATCTTGTAGGCATAGAGACCAAGTTCGGTTCTGAGGAATTTGGTAAAGGGATACTGAGCAACACCACCAATACCAAGATAGCGCCAGATTAGAAGGTCATAGCCAATAGCAAAATAGTTGAGATACTGAAATAGGGCAAATCCAAGGTCGGTCCTTTTCTTCAGATACCAGTAATTTAAAAATATATCCGAGGTAGTCAAACTACCGTAAAAGTTTGTGCTAAATTGGATGTGATGGTTACCAAGGATATCGCTAAGGGCAACCTCGGTTATACCTGAGAAGCCAGGGGGGGTGTAATAGGATGCACTGGCAACAACATAATCAAAGGTGAACTTAGGCGAATATTTTCTTATGCGCTCCTGGCCAAGGGGAACTTCCTCAAATGAATTCTCAAGAATATTCTCTTCTGGCTCATTATAGTCAACCATCTTTTCCAGAGGTTCCTTGACCACACATACATCATACCCATAATTATTATAATAGGAAAAGGCAATTTTATTCCCATCCCGGGAAATTGTCGGGTAATAGATGCCGGTAAGTATGTTGGTTCTCTTAATAAACTGTGATGAATTGAGGGAATAGTAATAGAGATTGTAGGCCGAGTCATAATCCGCAACAAAAAATATTCCGGTATCAGAATAGAAGAGTGGTGAGGCGACATAACTGGTCCTCGGTATAATTCTTTTGATTTTGGCTTTATCCTTCAAGAATAGAGAGAAATTTCCATAACGGTATTCTTCATTTGAGTCAGGGCG
>CBFGJQ010000377.1:0-1695 GCA_965649095.1 Caldifarciminota bacterium
GAGAAGGTGAATTTTATGACTTTAAGGTTGTAAAAGACGAAAATACCGAGCGGTTATATAACAACTATGCCACAGGTCTATCTCAACTCGGAGTGGTGCAACAGAGTCTTATGGATATCCAGGGTGCGATTTCATCCTGGCGTTTCGCAATGCTTTTTGCACCGCCCAGAGCATCTTCGTCATTCCTTTTTAATATTGGAGTTCTTTATACCCAGATTGGAATGATAGACTCTGCAGAATCCTGTTTTTCCCGAGTTAATGTAAAGGAACCGGATATGTTTGTAAAAATGGGAATGATCTATCGTTCCATAGGGAAATTTGATAAGGCGATTGAATATTTCCAGAGGGCGATCACCTTAAATCCCCACGGTCCCCAGGCATATATGGGGCTTTTAGCAACATACCTTGATGCTTATGACACGACCAAGGCAATAGGTGTCTTGAGAGATTGGTTGAGAATGAATCCCCAGGACACTGCTGCCTTGCAGCTATTAAAAGAATTGGGTGGCTAAAGAATCAAATGATTTTGTGGATCACCCTTTTGATCTGCTTTACACCTTATGAGTTCAAGGCAAATAGGATTACCAAGCCGCCGGTGATCGATGGCTATCTCAATGACCCCTGCTGGGAAGAGGCAACAAGGATAGACAAGGATTTCAGAAACTACAACTATAATGACCCTGATTATGGGAAGATTGCCCCGGTAAAGACAATCGTCTTCGTGGGTTACGATGATAAGAATCTCTATTTTGGTTTTATCTGCAATGAGCACGAGATGAATAAAATTCGGGCAAACGCCAAAGAGCACGGTCCCTCCAGGGAGATGCTTGAGGATGACCGGGTAGAGATATGTATCAATCCCTCTACAACCAAAACTGATGAGTATATGTTCTGGGTGACTCCAAAGGGGATCCGTAATGCTGTTCTTTTCACCATCTACGTAGCGCCTGGGGTTCTCTCTGAAAATTGTCTTCTTGAAGATTTCATCTGGTATGCGGATGGAAAGATTCTGGATACCTGCTGGACCGTAGAGGTACAAATTCCTTTTCAGAGTTTGAGATTCTATTCAAATTATATTGACTGTTGGCGGATTGATTTTGGGCGGATAAAAGCAATTGAATTTTATACCTCTTATTTTCTGTCACCCAAGGTGCGCGATGAGTTGGTTGTCAAATACTATGCCCGGATGCACATAAACGATTGGATTGCAAAGCCGGAAAAGGTTGAAGTCTTGCCCTACTTGACTGGTGGTTTAACGGTTGACACATTGACAGATCCCAATTTAAGGCTTGGTTTTGGTGGTAAATACTACTTCAATTATGATAATATCCTTGACTTTACCCTTTTACCCGACTTCTCCCAGATTGAGACCGATGTTCCACAGATTGATGTCAATACCACATCTGCCTTGTATTATGAAGAGAAAAGGCCATTCTTTATAGAAAAGAAATCATTCTTTGAAACACCGTTTGAGGTCTTTTATACAAGGATGATAAATGACCCATCCTTCGCTCTCAAATATACGGGTAGTATTAAAGATTATTCAATGGGCTATATCTTTGGGCTTGACCGCCATACACCATTTATTATTCCTTTTGCTGAGCGGAGTTTCAGCCTTGGCACTGACAAGATGAGTACCAGTAATATTTTAAGATTGAAGAAGACCCTGCTTATAGATACCTATCTTGGGCTATT
>CBFGJQ010000378.1:0-1690 GCA_965649095.1 Caldifarciminota bacterium
CTCTCAAGCACGGCATTGCGTATAACGGCTTGCGTGTTTGCGTAGTGCCGAAGGCATTTGGGTGAGCGGAGCGAACCGCAAACACGCTGTTATATGAAGTTGGTCTGGGAATGAATATTTTAAGAGACATCTTCATTGGAAAATTCCTCTTTCAGAAGACTAAATAATACAACATCATGATACCTCCCCTCACTAAAATGAGCTTGACGCCGGACCCCTTCTTGTTTAAATCCAATCTTCTTGAAAAATTTTAAAGCACGCTCGTTGGTAGCAAATGTCTCAAGTTCCACACGGTGCACATTTAACTCGTGAAATAACCAGCGTAGAACAGCTCTTAAGGCATCACTCCCATATCCTTGTCTCCATGAATTTTTATCCCCTATTATCATACTTAACCATACAATTCCATGAAAAGGGCTCCAAAAGTCAAGACGGATAAAACCAATTGGTTTATCATCGCTCTTCTTTACTATCATTAAATAAGCCGCCTTATCAGACTTAGAAGCGTTTTTAATATCTTCTTCTTCACCATCTTTAGTATATGGTAATCTTCCTCCAATAGCTAATTTTCGTATTTCTGGATCATTGTGCCAGGTCTGAATTTGAGTTGCATCATCAATCTCAACTGGGCGAAGATATACACTTTGTCCTACTAAATATGGGTTATGCATATGCACTTCCTCTATCAATAAGAGTTCTCATTAATTCAGAACTAAACAGACCAGTTTCATATAACGTTTCCAGCATAAAAGAAGTTCCGCTGAAGGCGGAATTTGGGTAAGTGCCGTAAGGCACGAACCTTTTATGCTGTGTTAGGCGACCGTTTTGCTTGGCAATTTTTCCTTTCAATCTATTTAGATAGACCTTCCTCATTTTTGGAATACCAATATGTCTTCTACTCCAATCTTACCTTTATCAGCTTTGGATAAACCATGTTCAATAACATCTACAACTTTAAACCCAACAGATTTCCCTAAATCTGCTAATATAGGCGATGTTTCTATCGTTTGTTCCCGTCCATTTATTATCCATTTATGATATTTGCTTACCACCATTAGATAATACTTATTATTTCGTAAAACACGATAACATTCCTCAAATGAAAGTTTCATCATCTTCAGGTAATTTTCAATAACTTTTGATTTATAAGTTCTACGAGATTCCTGCAGTAGGTTTATAAGTTTTAAACTTGATGAAGGTAATTGGATAGAGAAATATCTATCACTGACAAAGAGCGGCAATTTTTCATACTTTTCTTCGTCTCTGTGTTTTGCTTCATAAAATTGCTTTGTAGACTCCCAAGCAAGGTCTTCGTCTAAGCCCAAAATTAGAATTGAAACCTTGTTATTCCCAATATAGTCTAAAGCGTCAAAATAAGGAGGAGAGGTAAGGATTCCATCAATAGAATTGTCTTTGATCATTGACATATTAGTAGAATCCCCTTTAATTATTGTAACCTTACCTTTGTTGAGATTTACATTGAGTATCTCTGCAAGTTTTTTAGTAGCATACAAAGTTAAGTATCTATCTTCAATATAAGATTTGAAAGAGTTAATTATATCCCATCCTCTCCTTTTTTCAGAATATTCTACAATCTTTTGGCTTAAGAGAACTAAAAGAAATGTCCTTGTTTCTTCGTTACTTATATTATCTATGCCTCTCTTTAAAAATATAATTTTTGTCAAATGCG
>CBFGJQ010000379.1:0-1688 GCA_965649095.1 Caldifarciminota bacterium
AGGAGTTGAATTGATAATGGCACAGAGATAATGGGCTTCGGATTCATTATCAACAGGGAATATAACAGTTGTATCAAGAGAAATCATTTGTTTATAACCAAAGGGTGTTTTTGTTTCTGAAATAACTGCCGCCACTATATCCGTGGTCATTCTTTTCCAAACCACTTTATAACGACTAAAAGTATAATTTCCGATGTTGTATTGGCTATAAAAAGGCGCACCCGATTTTAAATGAAATTTTTTATACGATGTTCTTTGTAATAATTCTTCGCGGAATTTGGTTAGATAGCTAAAGGTAAGCGGCCATCTAAGTTTCATTATAGATTCGTCATAACCTCTCATAGGATTATCTTTATCATTCACAAGAAGAACAAAAAAGTTTGAATCTTGTCCCCATCGTTTTATATTCGGTCCTTGAATTGCTGGATAAACTAAATCAGATTCTATTTTTTCTTCTATTTTCTTAATTTTTGTTCTACCTCTTTCAGATAGGTTAGAAACGAGTAAATTACCGTCTGATAGCACTTGTTTTACCTCAAGCCAAAATATGCCGTAGGGGTCAGCCCAAGCACCAGCACGAGCTTTATAAAAGTTTTGTCCCTCAATAGCGAGTAAGTTTTCCTCGCCAGCCCCAACCGTCTGCCAAACACCAACATTTGTTCTGATTGGTTTTGCTATCAGCTTCTTTTTATTTAATGAAGCCAGAACTTCATCTAATAATTTGTCTGTCGCAATTCTCCCTACGCCTTTTTTCTTTGTCCAAACAATATAAGGAACAGGGTACTCTGTCTTCTCTCCTTTTTTGAGAATTATTGCCGCAGTTTTGTTCGCCGCTCCTTCAAATGGTTGAATTGAGACTAAATCGTGAGCTTTTAATACCTTTATATATTTGCCCTCGCCAAACTGAAATCTCCTAAATCCCTCACCAGCTCCTTTTGATTTAAAAACTTCTTGAGTTATTAAAAATCCTAAATTCGCCCCATCTTTTAGATAATAATCAGTAGAAGCATAAACAAAAAGCATTGAAAAATCTTTTTTGCCACCGCCTAGGCGAGTTTGGAAGCCTTTTAGCGAAAATAATCCATAATCTTTCCAGAGTTGGAGTGTAGCATTGCGGTATTCCTGCGAAAGATAATCCCACCTAATCCACGGCGGATTGCCGACGACAAAGTCAAATTTCCCGGCAATCATTGGCGCAAAAGCGTTTTTCAAAAATCTTGCCCAGATGCCGTTTTTGTTTTGTTTTTCCAATTCTAAAATCTGGCTGTAAAAATTTTTCACAACCTGCTCATTGGTTGGAAATACTAACCCTTCTTTCTTAAATCTTGCCATTGCCTCATCAAGTGAATATTGATTTTTTGCCATTTCTTCAAGCAAAGGCGCGGCTTTTGCCAATAAAAATCCAGCGTCGCGCACCCATTCGGCAGGGACCTGGAATTTGCCGACCGAGGTTGAAACCTCCAGAAATTTCCCAAAAAGATTTCCGGTTGTTCTCGTAGGAGTCAAAACCGAATCAGTAAGGTAAATCGGAATTTCAATATGCTGAAGTTCGTTTACCAAATCGCCCAGGGCAAAAAGATAGTTGGTGCGAGCGGCAATAACCGCCAGAGGGTTTAAATCAAATCCCCAAATATTGGCTACAATCCTCTTCGCAATTTCAAGGTCAGGTATTTTTTCTTTTTCTCGTC
>CBFGJQ010000380.1:0-1683 GCA_965649095.1 Caldifarciminota bacterium
GGAATTTTTGAAATTCCTATTGCCTCCTATAGGTAAATAACCCCTTCGCCCCTTTCTTTTTGATACATCAGTTCAATCTCACCGGCATACTTCTCATAGATCTTATTTCTCTTTAGTTTCAAGGTTGAGGTGAGTGTCCCATTTTCTACCGAAAATCCTTCCGAAACAATAAAAAATGCCTTTATTCGCTCAAATGGGGCAAGGGATTTATTCACCTCTTCAACCTCCCTCTTGAGCAACTCTCTGATTTCTTCTCTTGCCACTATTTCAGAGAGAGTTATCCTCCTCTTTCGGGTGGATTTTTCTAATGACTTTAGTGCCGGCACGATAAGGGCAGTAATATAATTCCTTTTCTCACCACAGAGGACTGCCTGTTCTATATAGGGACTGGCAGTTAATTTCGCCTCAATTGGGACAGGGGCAACCTTCTTGCCCCCAGAGGTTACAATTATCTCTTTTATTCTCCCGGTTATCACCAGATTCCCATATTCATCAAACCTACCCTCATCACCGGTATGAAACCAGCCCTCTTTATCAATGGCCTTTGCGGTCTCTTCGGGTTTATTATAATAACCCTTCATCACATTTGGACCCCGCACAAGGATTTCGTTATTCTCACCAATCCTGACCTCAATACCATCAAAGGGCTTTCCCACGGTTCCCAGCCGGTTATCTTCAACTGTGCAGCAAGAGACACAGGGTGATGTCTCGGTAAGTCCATATCCCTCTACGATATTGAAGCCGAAGATATACAAAATCTTTGCAATCTGGCGATTGAGGGGGGCACCGCCCACGATAATTGCCCTTATCCGGCCACCACCGAGACTTCTGAATTTGTTTGCAACGAGTCTGTCATAGACTTCCTTTTGAATCTTTAACCACAAAGGAATCGGTCTCTTCTTATACTTCAGATTGGCATATTCGTTTAGGACCCTTACTGCCGTGAGGACGATTCCCCTTTTAAATAGTGAGCCACCTTCAATCTTCTGAACCGCGGTATTATATACCTTTTCAATGACCCTTGGGACAGCAAGGACAATTGTTGGTCTTATCTCCTCAGCATCCCTTGCGACAGTTGATATATCCTGGGCATATCCAATCCTGCCCCCATTCAATATGACGGTATAATAGCCACAGGTCCTTTCAAACATATGGGCAAGGGGAAGGTAAGAGATGACGCTATCCTCAGATGTGAAATGGAACCTTTTTGCCGCGCAGCGGGCATTTGATAAGATATTATTGTGGGTAAGCATAACCCCCTTCGGCTCACCGGTTGTCCCGGATGTATAGACGATTGTCGCAATGTCCTCACCATCAGGATAATCAACAACTAAGTCCCCAACCCTTCTTGATATCATCTCGCTTAAGGGAATGCACCTTAGCGGACCTTCAGCCATACCCTCATAAAAGACGACCACTTTTAAGTCCTTTACATCCTTTAGTATTGTTTCTATCTCTCTGTAAATACCGGGATTTTCAATGAAGAGGATTTTTATCCCGGCATCCATCAGAATATAACGGACATAATCAGGCGGGAGGTAATGCCCGGGCATATGGTAGATGGGGACAATTATGGCGCCGCGGGCCAGACCCGCCAGGTCGGTGATCACCCATTCCGGCCGATTATAGGAGAGGATTCCAATCTTATTACCCCTTTTTATCCCCAAATCTCTTAGGGCACTG
>CBFGJQ010000381.1:0-1682 GCA_965649095.1 Caldifarciminota bacterium
CACGGGCATAAAGCCCTACACTACACCATCTTTTGGGAAAAACTTACCATTTACTTATAAATAACCCAATAAACTGGGTAACTACATCTATTTTTTCCGTCCGACTGAAGCATGCCCTGACGAAAGTCAGGGTCGGACGCTACATTTTTATTCCGTTTTTTGGGAAAACTTACCTTTTACTTTCCTTTATTATAACCAAATTGGGTAAATTATCAATAGTTTCGTTGTGATTGGTCCCCTTTTTCCAAAGGGGGATATATGGAGATTAAAATGATTCAGTGGGAGTGGTTTCCTAATGGCAGTAGGCAGGGGATGGATCGTGAAACGATTAACAAGGAATCTATTCCCGTCTTATCTTCGTGCCAATCCGTGTCTTTCCGTGGTTTTTTTGCAAAACAGAGGGGTAAAAATGGATAGGATTATCTTTTTTGCAATAACCATCGCTGGATTGTGTTTGAAATAGAAAGAAAATAAGGAGGAACAATGCGACTTAAAATATTTAATAATTGGTTTACCAGAGTCCTTTTGATTTGTTTTCTGGCTCTGGTATATATTGGTGGGTGGTGTGAAATTAAACATCCGCTAAACCCAAATCTCAAACTGGTTGTCGGGGATAACAACAACTAAATATGATACGGTGGGCTATAGTAATCCGGTCGGCACACCTGATGGAAATACAATTTACTTTTTGTGTGCACCCGCAGATAGTGTTGACTGGCCTAACTTTTCAGTGGGAGCGATATATTCAATTACTACAAACGGCGGTGCGCCCCAAAAGGTTATGGACGGTAAATTCCATAGCCTCGCTGTTTCCCCGGATGGCAAGAAACTTGCAATGCATTCTTATAAAAGTTATTACAACTTTGAACCAGAAAGTTTGATACTCGTATACAATTTAACCAATTCAGCAATTGACAGTTATCCAATACCACAAATGTCCCCAATGAGTGCAGAGCAGAGTTCTCTCGTCTTCATCTACCAGACTCTCCTACGGAATATCTTCAAACTGTCAATTTCTATGTAGTAGGGTTTGATTTGTTTGGGAACGATAGCATTTATGTTGATCCAATTATTATCTACTGTCCACAAATAAGTCCTGCACAAGCGGTTTATATAATTGGAACTGCCGAAGAATTTGGTCATAAATTTTTGATGCGGAGTATTACCAAAGATACCGTATTTGCGCTTCCTGACTCATTAAAACCATACGAAGGAGGTTCCGTGGGCTTCCCATATTGGTCTCCAGATGGTCAGAGCATTGTATTTGCGGCGTGTCCATATAAAGATCGTGCAACTACCTTTTACGACAAAATCATACTTCGTAGCGGATGGGGGCCACATTCTTGGATTCGCTCAAGGTTGGGGGAGAAACGACATCTTCAGGTAATAGGAATTTCAAAAATTCCCGTTACCTCAAAATTCAAACGGATAATAAATCCCCTCTTTTTCAAGGGGGAAGATACAAATCCCCCTTTTGTAAAGGGGGACGCAGGGGGATTTCAGGGAGTATCTTTTGTAAAGGGGTACGCAGATAAAAACAGATTCAAACAGATTTCCTCGCCCTTTTCAAGGGAGAGGGGAGGGTGAGGGTCGGGGTTTCAGGGGCTTTAGCCCCTGATGACATGTTCTTGTATAGGAATTTGAAAAATTCCTATGAATAACAGGATACCTCAGGGATTTCC
>CBFGJQ010000382.1:0-1671 GCA_965649095.1 Caldifarciminota bacterium
GGATGATTGACTTGCTTTATAAAACCGGTGTTGAGATGATGGAGAAAAGAGAATTTAGAGGGGCAGGTGCCCTTTTAGAACAGGCTTTGCAACTGGCAAAAAAGAGAAGGAATCTCTTTTCAAAAAAATTACCCGATATACTACAGGCGTATGCAAGCGTCCTTTTAAAAATAGGGCTATACGACAGGGCAATAGAGATCTGTGAAGAATATATTCGGTTGGTTTTCAAAAATAATAAAAGAATAGGAAAAAAAGATTTTCATATCTATGCAATACTGGTTAATGCACTTGTCCGTGCGGGAAGGTATAAAGAGGCAATCAGAAAGGCAAACGAGGCATCTGAATTAAAGAAGAGATTGAAAATTAAAGATGGGGAGGAAATAATATTTGACATCCGCACCTATCAGGCATTTGCCCTGAAATATCTTGGTGATTTAAATGGTGCGCTGAACATAGGATTTGAACTGAAAGATAAGATAACCCCTACTTCTCCCCTTATCTCGCAGTATCACCTGTTTAATCTTTTGGGCTCAATATATAACAGTCTGGGTAAATATCAAAAAGCGATAGACTACCGGATACAGGCTCTGAAAATAGCAGAGAGATTAAAGAATCCATCTCTGGTTGCATCAGCAAAGGGTAATCTTGGAATTTCATATATAAACAATTGTGAACTTAAAAAGGGGGAAGAATTATTACTACACCATCGCGAATTTAGTATAAAAACAGGTATGATAAGGGAACAGATTATGGCATGTCTCAATCTTGGTGCCTGTTATCTTTTTCAGGGTTATTTAGACAGGGCAATCGGAGAATTTGAAAACGGAATTGAGTTGTGTAAAGAGACAAATAACGAATCAGACCTAAGCTGGTTATTGAAATATCATGGTATCGCACTGCTGTTCAAAGATGATTACGAAAGGGCACTTGATACATTTGATGCTGGAATTGAACTTGCTAAAAAGGCCAAAAACCTTAAAATTCAATTTTCAACGATGGTGTATAAAGGACTCTCTTTATACATCCTCAACAGATTATCGGAACTTACTGAACTATTAGAAGCGCTCAATAATAATTTTGGAAAAAGATATACTAACAGTGCCTTGAATTATTTACTTTCCGGAATCAGTCTGATGAACGACCCCCAAAGGGGTCTTAACCTGATAAACGAAGGTTTATCCTTAATAGAGGCAGCGAAAGACTACACCGAATTCTTCTTTTTATTATATTTTTGTGCCAAGTATTTAAAAAATAACCTTAATTCAAAAAAACATCTTGAAAAGGCGAAGTTGCTTGCAAAGAGATTTGATATGACAGGGTGGCTGGAAAGAATGGAGACCAAGGCAGAAAAGATAACCCCGATTTTAAAGATTTTCACCCTTGGACGATTGGATATCCAAAAGTTGGAATCCCGGTTAACAGATTCATTAAGCTGGCAGAAATTGAGGGACCTTTTCTCTATTTTGATCATCGCCAAATACAATGCAAAACCAATGAATAGAGATGAGATTGGTCTCCTTTTATGGCCTGATTTATCAAAAAGACAGGTGACAAATAACTTCCATGTCTCTCTTGCGGAATTAAAGGGTGTGCTTGGTAAGGATTATATCATATACCAGAATCACACATATTCGCTGAACAATGTCTGGATTGATGCAATTGAGTTCAGAG
>CBFGJQ010000383.1:0-1671 GCA_965649095.1 Caldifarciminota bacterium
GCTGGCGTAGCAAGGGTGATGATGTGAAGGTGGATTCTTTATTGAAAGGTGTTCACCTCCTTAGGAACTTTCATCTTGCGGGTGTATTGAGATGGGAGGCAAAGGAGGCAAGAGATATAAAAGAAAAATGTAGCAAACTCAATCTGGCAATTCATTTTGATTCGGTATCGGTTGAGAATTTCTTCTCCCTCCTCTATCTTGGATTGGTCACGAGGGATTTAAAACACTTTAAGAATGCCTTCTCATTACCAATCTTTTCTGATTTTCGCAATCAGGTCTTTTTTATTGGAAATCTCGGTATCCTTTTGATACTGAGTCTATTCGGCACCGGATTTATATTCTTGCTTATTAAATTCATCCATTATATGCCAGTCATAAGCCATCGTCTTGATCCGATGCCACATAACTATTTTAAAGGAATAATAGCATTGGCTATCCTCCTGGCACCAATCTTAATTTTAAAGAATATCTTTTTAGCATTTATCATTTATGGTATAATCCTGAACCTCGTCTTTAGCACGGCGGAGAAGAATTGGTTCAGACTGTCTCTTTTTTTAATAATTCTATCTTCTATCTCCATCCCAACCGATATCTTCTCCGGCTTCCTTAAAGGTGAGGATAGAGTCTCTCAATTATACTGGCTGTCCTCTTCGGATACTGATATTAGAATGGATATTCCTGAAGGCGAAGAGGAGAAGGAGATTCTCGCCTATGCCCTAAAGTGGCAGGGTGAATTTGAGCGGGCCCTCTCTTTATATGAAGACATCTACTACAATCAAAAAATTAATAGCGATGCGATAATAAACAATCTCGCCAATCTATATTTTTTATACGATGAGATTGAGAGGGCAGAAGAACTCTATCTTAAGGCGTTGGGTGGCCGGCGGGGTGAACCCTATTTCAACCTTGGACTTACTAAACTTAAGAAACTGGAGTATCTTTCGGCTGGGGAGTATATGGAAGAGGCACGAAAACATGGATTTATTAGTAGCAGTAAAGAACCGGTTGATATTAAACCTCAAAATAAAAAATTTTATAAACTCCTCCTGAATAAAAAACTGCTTTTCGGCGGACCAATTAAACTGTTATATCTACTGCCAGTTTTAATGATCATTTTTCTTTCCTTCCTGCCCTGGCAATTCCCCCCACCCCATTACTGTCCCATCTGTGGTAGACCTATCTGTGAGGCCTGCCTGGAGCGGGTGGATGAGGAACTCTTTTGCAAGGAGTGTTTTAGTAAGTTGAAGTCAACTAAAAGTACCGAGATTGAAGAAGAATTGAGGAATTCAATGAGTGGCAAACGATTGCTGTTGAGTAGAGTGTTGACAATGATATTTAATATCATTTTGCCCGGGGCAGGGTTAGTCTATAAAAAGAGGCATTTTCTCGGGCTTTTTTTTCTCTTCTTTACTACTATCGCCTATATTCCTCTCCTTTTCAGGGATTACTTTATAAGACCATCTGGCTGGCTTTCCTTACCGCTAATGCCAGTTCTCTTTAGCATAAGCGCGGTGATTCTCTTCTTCTCTTATCTCTTTTCTTTTTTACTTCTGAGGGGGAGTTATGCCGATTGAGGGTGATTTAAAAAGCATCAATCTAACAAGTATCCTACAACTCATTGCCCAGGAGAAGTTGACCGGGGTTTTGAAGATTAAGAGAAGAAACGAAGTT
>CBFGJQ010000384.1:0-1410 GCA_965649095.1 Caldifarciminota bacterium
CTCCTCTTGACATCTTTATCCCTAAGTTTAATGCTGCTGGAACGATTTTCTTTGCATTTTCAATATATCTAATAAAAGGATATTTCTCAGTATAAGATTTGATAATTTCTACAGTTTTATCCTTGCTCATACCATCAATAACTAAAACTTCTAAGTAATCTTTCGGATAATCACATGAGATAATGGAGTCAAGACATTTTCCAATGTATTTTTCCTCATTTCTACACGGGATTATTACTGTTACAAAGGGAAGGTTTGCCATTTTTAGTTATTTTCAATGTTTAATATTTTCTTATAAAGGCTGTAATAATTGGGACGGTCATTTAATCGGACGACCAACTTTGTCTTACCACTCGGGGTATTCGGAATTTCTGAAACCTCTATAACCTCTATGGAAAAGTTACCTATTCTTTCCAGGATGTCTTTAACGATGAGTTGAGCATGATTGGAGCGATATCCTTTCCCAGGGCGAATTAATAAATATGCGTGACCTGGCTTGTCCTGCACGATCTGGACCGAGTGTATAGAAGGACTCCTTTTCATTGCAGTGGAAAGTCTTCCGATTTTTCTACCGTCTGATGTAATAAGATAGTCATCAGTTCGTCCTATGAGATTCTCAATGATAGGACTTGGATTTTTACAATAACATTCTTTTTTTTCAGACCATGATGCGTGGTCACCTGTTCTATATCGTATTAAAGGCATTGCATCGTTAAGCAGGCTTGTAGCAACGATTTCTCCAATTTCCCCTGGTTTACATGGAGTTCCATCTTCTCTTAAAATCTCTATTATACCGACAACTGGTATTATGTGCATTTGTCCATATTCACATTCCATAGCCATCGCTACTCCTTCGCATTGTCCATAATGATCAAAGCATCTACTTTGAAAAAAGCGTTCGATACTATCTCTCATTCCCTTTAAAAGTGTATCACCACTTACAATAATCGATTGAAGTTTATGAGGCTCGATGCCCTCTTCTATAGCACTCTCAGCGAGGGCCGCAATTGCAGAGCCATAGCCGGTCATCCATAGGCTTCCGTATTTTTTTAGAGCTGATATGTAGCTATGAGAGTTTGCTTTAGAAACATGATAGCTTGATAAGTAAAGTTGCTTCCATCTTCGGTTAAAACGCCAAAAGGGCGGCTTATCAGTATTTCCAGGAACAATCGGACGACCTCCCATCATAGCTCGGGGCATTTCCTGAGAAACGCCGGCTGTATAACGGACCATTACCTCTGTAACCGCCCACCACTTGGGAACCATTGATGTAGGCCAATAGATTTTAAGAGAAGTTCCTGTGGTGCCGCTCGTTTTTTCAACCCACAAAATCTTTGGATCGATACCATCAGCTATAAAAGAAGATTCGTTATTCCTGAGTGTCTGCTTCTCTAAAAGAGGGAGAGATTT
>CBFGJQ010000384.1:1420-1650 GCA_965649095.1 Caldifarciminota bacterium
TTCAGATTTTTTTCTCTCAGAATATGTTTCATATTAATACCTTTAAATTTATTCCGGTAATATGGGACTTTTTTAAAAGCTATTTCGATTATCTTCTGTAATTGCTCATTTTGCCATTCTTTTATATAATCTTGAGACCAAGTTCTCCATCCTGTTAGCCATTGCTTGAATTCTTCATACGTACGGTTATAATAAATCTTTTCTAAATATCTTGCATATAGACTGAGTGC
>CBFGJQ010000385.1:0-1647 GCA_965649095.1 Caldifarciminota bacterium
AAATTGCCAGACATGAAATATGTATTGTTCTGTTTTTTAGTCAGTATTATAATGTTGTTTGTCGGTCTCTGGACACTTCAGAAACACAATAACAGAATAGTGTTTAAATTATGAAGAATGACGAAAAATTATCTA
Source organism: Caldifarciminota bacterium (assembly GCA_965649095.1). GTDB lineage: Bacteria > Hydrothermota > Tepidihabitantia > SM23-42 > JAOAFX01 > JBDRWI01. Next base: position 136 of record CBFGJQ010000385.1, read on the forward strand.
TAGAATTCAAGAATGTTTCGTTGATTTACGACCTTTATTATGATAAGACAACAACATTAAAGGAATATGTTGTTAACCTGATTCACAGACGGAAATATCTGGAAATCAAGCGGGAGCAACTATACGCATTAAAAAACATAAATATGACAATTTCTCATGGCGAAAGGGTTGGAATTATCGGGCCCAATGGTGCTGGAAAAAGTACAATGCTGAAAATTATTGCTGGGTTACTTGAGCCCTCCGAAGGAGAAGTCAAGATTAAAGGAAATGTCCAGCCATTAATAGAGATTGGTGCAGGATTTAACCCAGAGTTTACAGGCAGAGAAAATATTTATTTAAATGGAGCGATGCTTGGATTCAAAAAGAGAGAAATAAAAGAAAAAGAGCAGGAGATTATTGAATTCACAGAGCTCGGTAAATTCATTGATATTCCTGTAAAATATTACTCTTCTGGTATGGTTTTGCGACTCGCTTTTACAATTGCAACAATTGTTAAGCCAGAGATCTTAATTATGGATGAAATGCTTTCAGCCGGTGACCTGGAGTTTATGCACAAGGCAAAGGAACGAATGGATAAAATACTATCTTCCGCCAAGATACTGATATTAGTAAGCCATGACCTTGGATTGGTAAAATCGCTGACAAATAGATCCATAGTTTTAAATAAGGGAGAGATATTATTTGATGGAAATACAGATGATGCAATAGAATTTTATCAAACAATGGTTTCACACAATATAGAAAAAAAACAGGAGATTTTAAAGATTCAGGAGGAAGAGAGAAGAAAAAGGGAAGAAATGCAGAAAAAGACGGAGGAAGAATTAAAAAAGCAGGAAGAGTTAAGAAAACGAGAAGAAGAATTAGCGAGAAGAATTGTAATAAAAGATGTAATAATAGAAAACCTATCAAGAAAAGAAAAAGAGATTTATCCCTATGATGATGTTATATTTAGCATAAATTTTGTGACAAATGTTAATTTTGATGAGTTTTATATTAACCTTCATTTTAGGAACAAAACGAATACGGATATTGCACATTTCAGGAACGATTTTTCAGGTTTAGAATTAAGGAATATCAAAAAAGGTAATTATACTGCTAAGATTAAGATATTTAGTTTGCCATTCAGGTCAAATCCATACAAATATTTTTTCCGCCTGGTTGGGATTATAAATGGTGAACTGGTAATAAGAGATTCGCCGATTTATCAATTTGAAATCTTAGGTGATTTGAAAAAGGATATGTTGATAAAGAATGAGTGGGAAATTAAATCTAATGGTTGATATTTTACTATGAAGATTCTTATATGGTTTCCACTTAATGTAAAGGGTGGTGGACACAGATTATTTGTGAATCTTGTTAAAGCATTGAGCGAGCATAAAGAAATTGAAGCATTAAAAATTGTCCTTTCTAAGGAGTGTAAAGAAAACGAATATTTTAGAGCACTTGCTTCTTGTAAGGGTGTTACTTTATGCTATTACCCGGACGAAGGTTTATTCAAAGATGAGAAAAAGT
>CBFGJQ010000386.1:0-1644 GCA_965649095.1 Caldifarciminota bacterium
GGGTTTGAAAAATACAAAGAGTATGTGCAGGATAAAACACCCAAATGGGCAGAGGAGATTACCTCCGTGCCAGCCAGAACGATTGAACGTCTTGCCATTGAATTTGCAACCACTAAACCCGGAATAGTTGATGTCTGGTCTGGTCCGGGGCAACATTCTAACCAGTTTGGAAGCGGCTGGGCGATTGGACTCCTGGCTGCACTAACAGGTCAGATTGATAAACCAGGAACACTGGTTATTCCTAATAAGAAAGGGAACAAGCACATTGAAGTTCATCCAGATGAAACAGCGGAAAAGACATTAAAAGAAAAACGAATGGATTTTGGGAAGGATAAATATCCTTATTTCCACAAATCTGGTGTTTATACTGAGATTTTTAAGAATATTGTTGAAGAGAAAGGTCCTTATCAGCCTAAAATGGCGATGATAATATTCCAGAATGTACTTATGTCTGTTCCTGGAACAGAAACAGTTGCTAAAGCATTATCTAAACTTGAATTTGTTGTAGTAAATGATATATTCTTGTCGGAGACAGCCCAATTTGCCGATATTGTTATTCCTGGAACCACATATTTGGAAAGATATGACCTCAATACCCATTGGGTAACCTGGCCTGCATTGGGTTTGAGACAACCAGTTGTTAAACCGCTGTTTGGTCAGCCAGCAGAATACGAATTTGTTTGTGAACTTGGTCGCAGGCTTGGGCTTAAGGAGAAAGACGGGAAAGAATTTTTCTGGATAGGTAGGATGTCCGGTGAGAGGATTGAAGACAGAACACGGTGGTATGAAGAATATCTTTCAAAAGAACTTAAAGAAGGCGAACCAAAGATAACGCTTGAAGAACTGAAAAAATTACCCGGGGCTGTCTGGGTCAGCCCGAAAGGAACAGAATATGAGAAATATAAAATGACAATCCCACCAGAAAGACTGAAAGATACGATCACGGAAAACGGAATTATCTACACTACCAAGATAAAGGACGGCAAGAAAGAAAAGGATAAACAGATTGGCTTTTTGAAAGATGGTGTGCCAACAAGAGGATTTTATACACCCACCGGCAAAATCCAATTCTTTGCTGAAAAACATAAGGACAAAAAAGATGCAACTGGAAAGCCGCTACCGATGTTGCCCGAATACAAACCAAGAGATTGGCAACCTGATAAAGAATATCCGTTATTTTTAATTAACTGGAAAGAAGCATCCCATACCCATACAAGAACACAAAATAATGCGTATCTTGTAGAATTAAAACCGGAAAATCCACTGATGATTAACAATGAGACTGCACAAAGATTAGGTATAAAGGATGGCGATATTGTCTGGGTAGAGTCACCTTATGGTAAGGTTAGGGCAAAGGCAAAACTTACTGAAGGAATCCATCCTGAGGTTGTCGGACTACAACATGGATTCGGGCATTGGGCATTTGGCAAACTTGCAAAAAACCGTGGCACCGGTGACTCACTACTAAGACCATGTTCCTCGGATCCTGTTGGAGGACAGGCATTGCACAAGGAATGCTGTGTGAAAGTTTACTGAATCCTGCTAATGGTAGTGGCAACAAGATTGAGCTTTGAACTATTGTAAAATCTTTATCTATGACTGCTTAACTGTTAGAGATTGAAAAGGAGGAACAATATGATCGAT
>CBFGJQ010000387.1:0-243 GCA_965649095.1 Caldifarciminota bacterium
TGAAAAGGGAGAGGATAAACTTAAGGGTCCCATTAGAATTATTACCTAAACATACATCAAAGGGGATTCTCCCCTTGAAGACCCTTAAAATCCCCCTTTTTCAAAGGGGGATTTTATTATCCATTTTAATTGCACTTTGTTATCCGTTCGAATTTTGTCGTAGCATCCAGGTTTATCTGGACGAACTGCAATCGTCCATCTAAAGATGAACACTGCAAAAGACGCTGTTCCTATTTGAAGTTT
>CBFGJQ010000387.1:253-10380 GCA_965649095.1 Caldifarciminota bacterium
TTAGCCTTTAGATACGGCAGTTAAACCCTCCCCCAGAGTTTTAAGAGAAAATCAAGCACCATGAGAGATGATAAGGGAAAGAAGATTAAAGGATACGGGAAAATCAGGGAAGTAGTTTTTCTATCTCATAGTGTTTGCCGTCTTCAGCGGCAAGGACAGGGACGCCGGTCTTTTCTTTTAATTGCCGGGCAATATTCCAGGGACCGGCACGAATTATTGTCATTCCAAAATGGGTAATGATTGCTACCCGGGGCTTTATCCCTTTGATTATCTTTTCACAATCCTGAACTGAGAGATGGTCAATCTCTGAAGGTTCTAATTTTATTAGATTCATTATTATAATGTCTGATTTATAATGGTCGATCAAAGCAGGGAAGAATTTTGTATCCGTGATATATGAGATTGAGTAATTATTACAAAGCAGTTTAAAGCCATAGGTCTCAACCCGGTGCTCGTGCCTGGTTGGAAATAAAAATTTTAAGTTATCAAGTTTTATCTCCAGACCCGCCTCTATGGTCTTCACCTCATTTAAAAACCCAATCAGATATTTATAAATAACGCCCCCTTCCCCAAAGGCATCCGAGGGGGCAATAAGAAACCCATTCTTCTTAAATCCACCCTGGGTCATCACATCCAAATAGACATTTATATCCGCAGAATGGTCAATATGCTTATGGGTCAAGATTATAACATCAATCTTTTCGGGATTGAATTTTGGAATGTATGTCAGAAATCTGTAGTATGACTCCGGTCCCGGGTCCACAAGAATATTCTTTCCACCGATTCTGAAGAAGAGCCCGCCGGTAGCCCTCAACTGTTTGGCGATAACGAAGCGGGCACCACCGGTCCCTAAGAAGATAATTTCATCTTTAATTATTTCTTTATCTCTTTTTGCCATAAAGCACAATCATATAGGATAAATTCCGTCCTACAATCATTTCTTCGTCCCGAGAAATCTGGGTGCTACATTAGTCAATCTGAAACTCACAAATTTAATAACTTTTTGTCTCCTTATCAATTATCTTTAAGATTTCTTTTATTGTATCCTCAAGATTATCGTTCTTTACTACATATTTGTAGTCATCTATATATTTCATCTCTTCCACCGCGGTTTTGAGACGATTTGAGATCTCTTTTTTATCATCGGTATTTCTCTTTAATAACCTTTTTTTGAGTTCATTAAAATCAGGGGGCAATATAAAAATATATACTCCATCAGGATAAAGGGGCATCAGTTTTTTCGCCCCCTGGACATCTATATCCATAAGGACATTCAACCCCCTTTTTAAATTATCTTCCAAAAATTTTTTTGGCGTTCCGTAGTAATTGCCGTGGACAATCGCATATTCCGCAAATCTATTCTCTCTTATCCAGCGTTTAAATTCCTCTTCCGTAAGGAAGAAGTATTCCTTCCCATTTGCCTCTCCCCTCCTCTTCTTCCTTGAGGTTGCAGATATTGAATAGACAATATCATTCCGTCGGGAGATAATCTTCCTACAGATTGTTGTCTTACCTACCCCGGATGGACCGGAAAGGACAATCAATTTACCTTTTCTACTCAATGTTCTGAACCTGCTCTCTAATCTTTTCAATCGCCTCTTTTATATTTACGACCGATTCACTGATTTTTAGGTAATTCGCCTTTACACTCAGCGTATTCGCCTCCCTCTGCATCTCCTGGAGGAGAAAACCAAGACGTCGCCCCGGATATTTCTCATTCTCCAGAGCCTCTCTGAATAACTTGATATGCCCGGTAAACCTTACATACTCTTCTGAGACATCGGTCCTATCCGCAATATAGAGCATCTCCTGATACAATCTTGCCTGGTCAATACTTTCGTTAGTGGTCTTTATCAAATCATTCAGGTGTCTTTTGTAGTATTCATTCCGCTCCGGAATGAGATCTTTTATTTTGCCAATCTCCTGTTCAATCACATCAACCAGTGCATCAATCTCTCTTTTCGTATGCGCACCTTCCTTCTCTTTCGCCTTAAGCAACTCCCCAAGTGCCCGCTTGAAGATGGGCTTAAATTTCTTGTAGACCAGGGTGGTATCTATTGCACACTGGCTGATTCTGACGAGTCCTGGGATTGCAAGGAGGGTATTTATGTTAATCACACCCGAAACCCTGTATCTTTTTTTGATTTCCTTAGCAACCGTAAGATATGCATCAAGCAGTTGTTTGTCAACCTCAAACCGATTGCTAAAAATCTCACGGTCCTGCTGGACAACGGCAACGATATGACCGCGACAGACATTCTCCCGAATCGCCCTTTTTAGTTCCTCCTCAAAGGGCAGAAGGGTGTTTGGTATCTTTAGAGAAATATCTAAGAAGCGGTGATTGTATGACCTTATCTCCACATCAAACTTTATCGGCGGATTCTTTATCTCGCCACTTGCCCGACCGATGCCGGTCATACTATACATAACTGCCTCATCTTTCAAGGATAATTGTGACCGGACCGTTATTCTCCAGACTCACCAGCATCCTTTCACCAAATACACCCGATTTTGTTTGAATCCCCTGCTCCTTTAATTCTTTAATGAAATATTCATAAAGAACCCTTGCCCTTTCTGGACCTTCGGCATCGGTGAATGAAGGTCTTCGTCCATGGGTCGTATCGGCAAGGAGGGTAAATTGTGAGACGACCAGTGCCTCACCACCTGTATCCTTCAAAGAGAGATTGAATTTGCCCTGGCTATCTTCAAAGATTCTCAAATTTGTGCAGGTCCTTGCGAGGTCCCTTGCCTGCCCTTCCGTATCACCCCTTCTTATCCCCAATAGAATCAGTAAGCCCTCTCCAATCTGAGCGATTATCTCCTCTTTAACCCTAACCTCTGCCCTCTTTACCCTCTGTAAGACTGCCTTCACTTTGTGAGCAGTTCAAGGATTGCCTTTGCAAACTCCTTTGCGGCATGGGGTCCGGAGGCAGTGATTACATTATCACTGACTTCTACATCGGATGCGCTATATTGGAGGCAGTGGGTTCTTATCTCACCTGCAACCTCGGGATAGACCGTCGCCTTTTTGTCCTTTAGAATACCAGCCCGGGCAAGGACGACCGGGGCGATACAGATTGCGGCAATCGGTTTATGCACCTCGTTAAACCGGCACACAATCCTGTGGAGGGTTGTATCATCCCACAAGACCTTACAGCCCACTCCGCCCGCAATGACTATCGCCTCAAAACTATCCGGGTTTACCTGATTCAGGAGAATCTGCGGTTTTACAACCATTCCCAGCATACCCCTTGCCGATGTCGTATCGGTTGATGCAATTGTTAATCTCATCCCGGATTTTGTAAGGAGGTCGTAGGGTTCTTTAAATTCCTCATCGCGAAAGTCCTTAGGTGCAATCACCATCAAGACCGATTTGCCTGATTGTGGCTGTTTTTCTTCTGTTTTCGGCACCACTGGCTTCGGCTCCTTACCGCTACCACAGGCGATAATAAAAAGAAGATATAGGGGCAAAAGTTTTTTTAAGTGCGCCATAATACCTCCTTGGATTTAATAGTTTAGAGGCTGTGTCGCAATTCAAAAATTTGCTAATTTGTAGCGGTTTGACCCATGATTTACATCAGGGCAAGTTTTTCAAACCCTATCAAATTTCATTACTTTTTAATTCTTTTGTCGCATAAACCTGTCCTGACGACAGGTCAGGATGCGACCGCGACAGGGGTTATGACACAGCCTCTAAACTATTACCCAGGGGGAATGATTGGTTGGAGAAATGTCTGGAATTCAACCAATCTACCTTCCGGGTCATTGATAAAGAAATGGTAGATATTATCCTTATCATTCACCGCTGGTTCGGCAAGTGCCTCAAGCCTAAATCGTTTATACAGCTGGTAGACCTGGTCGGTATTCTCATAGAAGAATGTAATAATCCCCTGATTCTCCAGTTCCCCCCTCTCGCAAAACCCTAAAAGCATATTGCCATGTCTCAAGATAACACAATCACTCTGCCTCCGCCATACTTCCATCCCAATTCTTCTGGTATAGAATTCTACGATGCGGTTCAGGTCTTGCGTCTTAAAGAAGACAATCCCTGACATAGCCCAAGTATTATCTTTAGGGAGATAGAAAAATCAAGGGGTATACGCTGTATCCACTTTGTAGCATAATCTCATCCAGTCAAATGCCTCCACGACAAATTTGATAAACTCCCTCAATTCCAGTTGATTCTTTTTTAACGCCGCATTTAAGATATTATTGGATATCCTTTCTTCAATTACAAAATCGGGATAGGCGGATTTATAGACACGCCGGAGGTTGTCAAAGATTATCTCAAACTCGGCACGGCCAAATCTCCTTAAGGATATCTTGTTGGGAATAAATTTTGTGCCCTCTTCTCCTTCGGTTGGAGTTGTTGTTAGCAGGAGTAATATATGCGTATCTTTATATGCATAAGGTGTTGGCCGAACCTGATTGTGCAGCATTGAATTATCCACCCTCTTCATCCCTTCATCATTTAAAGAAATCCGAATCAGCCCCTCAAGGAAGAACCAGCCCCTCTCCCGGAGGCGATAATCCCAGACATGGTTAATCTCTTCAAACTCATCAATCACCAAAACCAGGCCCCCCATACCCAGTTTATTAATAAAATAACTCATTCCACTAAGGATATAATTATAAAAATCGCTGGCGGTGGAAAAGTCATAGAGGGCAGGTATCTCATATCCGCCCCGGACGCGATACGGAGAAAGGGGGTCGGTGGCGTATTCCTTGGTTGACTCACCCTCAACCCATTGCCAGAAGACCTCGGCGGGGAAGTCATCTTCTTTCATCTCCCTTACCCTTTTTAAGACCGGATTCCAAAAACAGTGCTCATTGACATCAACTTCCGTTGCATCTCTTAGAAGGTCGCGAAAGCCATATTCACAACCATCCCGAATATAGCGCAGGTTATAGACAAGCTCATGATAAATCTTCTTGGGACGATACGGTGGAGTCTCCTCTATATGAAGTTCGCAATAGGTAGTAGGAAAGCCCTGCTTCAACGAAAGATGGCGCAGATATTCAGCAAGGTGGGTCTTACCGGAGCCATAATCTCCCTCGATCAGAAAGACACCACCCCGACCTTCCTTTAGTCGCAACAGGGCCTGTTGAAAGAGGTTGATCTCGTAATTCCTTCCGAATGTAAAATATTCAATATCCTGATGCGGCACTACCCCCATCCTGAATGCCTCAAGGAGTCTCCGCGCTGAGATTCGGTCTACCTCCCTCTCTTCTATCTCTAATGGTTTTAGCCACTTTGTAGGAAGCCAGAGACAGAGTCCGCTCCGGAATTTTACACGGGACTCAATGCCATCCCACCGCGTCTCCAGGATAATTCCCTCGCCAAAGATATTATGAAAGACGGTCTTAAAATTCTTCTCGTTCAACTTCTTCTCTTTCTTTCGTTAAAAGCGCACTTGCTGTGGCACGGAGGATTTGCCGGGCGGTATTCTTATCTATTGGTAAGTTGCCTTCTCGCAGCCTCTGAAATACATCAATTATTCCCATAACAAATATCCGGCGATAACTGATATCAAGTATCTCCATCTCCAGGATTGCATTTATCATATTCTTTACTGACCTATCAAAGACCGAGGGTTCAAATTCAAATGAATAGGCGGATTCAAATATACCGGCAAGTTTTTTGCTTAAACGCGCCAAAAATTCTTCCGGGCTTATCCCAATCTCCTCAAGGTTTATCTTTACACCCATTGGATTTACCTTGCTAAAATTTGTGCGTAATCTCTGATTTAATGCCTCATAAACACCCCCGGTCCCTTCAAGCAGGAGATTTTCATCCGGAATCGCATAGAAGAACATTGCCCCGGGCAGGCGCGAATTTCCACACTCATCAATAATCTGACGCAAATTGTCAAGGGCCCGCCTCTTATCCCTGGCGGAGGAAATGCTCATCCCCCTTTCTGCCTCATCAAACAGAAGGATGAGGCCGCTATATCCGATTGAATTTACAAATTGAATCAAACTTCTCAGCATCCTGAAGGCAGTTGTGCGGTCAATCCTCTCTGATATCCGATATCTGAGGCGCAACTCCCTTGAGATATCCTCCCCCTTGAGCCACTGGACAAGTGAAGAGAAACCCTCTTCATCATCATTGGCGAGATTCATCAATGCCCCCTTTATGCCATTGGTATAACTTATACTCTCTAAATTCTTAACGAGAGAGATAAAATTTCTCTCCTCTTTTACCTTTTGATACCACTTCCGCAGAAGGACATCAATACCCAGCTCCCAGGGTTTTAGCAGATCCTCTTCAGTTAATGCCGAGGTTATATTGGAAACAATCTTTTTATAGACCAGTTCCAGACGGTCAAAAGGGCACTCAGTTGCACTCAACGATACATAACTCGTCACATAGTTATATCTCCAGGCAAGATTGCGAACTGAATATAAAAAATGGGTCTTACCCCCTCCATAATTACCGGTGACCAATTTAAAAGAAGAGAGATTGTACCTCGGAATATCATTTAGATACTCATTTTCAATAACCTTTAGATAGGAATCGAGTCCAACTGTGAAGTATTCAATCCCAAATTCGGGTGGTAATCCATGACTGGCAAGGCGATGGATGATTGCCTTAGCCAGGGCTGGATTTATCCGATTCATCCCAATGCTCCTTTTCAAAGGCGATGTATGAATAGTATGTGCCCTCGCCCTCTTCATTATCGGGAATCCATAAGGCACGCCTTTTATCGGTCGTGGCATCAAATGTTGCCACATAGAAGCGGGGCTTCTTACCTAAAAGGTCAGACTTTTTGTAGAGATAGAGGAGATAAGAGAGTTTTGTCCTGGGGAATTCTTTGTAGTTTTCCCGCTTCGGGTCGGTAAAAAACTGTGGTGGTTGCTTTGCAATCACATATTCAGTTAATACCTCGGTAATTAGCAACTTTTCACCATAGGGTTTATTCAACAAAGAGAGTTTCTTTCTATAGGCGGTCAATAAGTCCTGGTGAAACTCACTGGGCTCAAACTTCGTCTTTTTCAACGTCTCATCATACTTCTTTATAGTCTGGTAAATTGTGGACGGCTCAAGGGGAATCTTCGATTTTATCCTTTCAATCTCCGGACCAAAATAGAGCACCGCCTCACCAAATTCAAAATTCACCTTTAATGTATAAAGTCCGATGCGCAAAATGGGAAATTGACCCTTTATTCTTATATTCTCCTTTTGAAAGAGTTCTTTAATCTGCTCGCCCACCATAAAACGGAAATCTTCCTTTGCCTTTTCTATTGCCCCTTTCTCCTGACTCACCCAGGCACTTAAGGATTCCTTGATTTCAAAGTTGGGCAGGGAATTGACAATCTTTGATATTTCAAGGATCCTCTTCTCCATTAAATAGGCATTCAGTGCCGAATCTTCTTTTAGTTTTGTATAATTATCAATCAATTTCTTAATCCGCTGGGAATTCTTTATAAGCCCTTTCAATTTTTCAAGAATTTCCTGCATAATTTAATTATAGCCAAAATAGCAATCAGGTCAAGTGGGCAAATAGAGGTTGCGAAAAAGTCCGGATAGTTGACAAAAGTATAAATTTAAGTAAAATTGAATATGCCTTTAGCGAAACTGATCGTGGCAATCCTTCTTTTAACCCTTGCCTGTGGGGCACTCTTTTATATCGCCCAACATCTTGACGAGAAGAAGAGGCACAAACTCACCGGGATAATTGCCACCCTTTTAGGTATTCTCTTTTTAGTCTCCCAGATTTCATTTCTATTGTTCCCCCTGGAAAGATACAAAAATTTTGGTGGGCTCTTTGGTTATCACACATCACGCCTTGCCTTTTCATTGCTCGGGCTATATTTCTTCGTAATTCCGGGGGTCCTCCTATATCTCGGGTATCTATATTTAACTAAACAGAAGATAAAAGATGGCTACCATTTATTATACTTAATCCCTATTGGGGTAATCGGTGGCGTCTTACTCTCCCTCTCCTTAAAATGGAGTCCACTTCAGGATATTGATAGTGGGGGAAAACTTGGTATGCTCATCAAAGAATTCCTCTTGAGATACTTCGGTAGTTTGGGAACATATATCATTATTGCCTTCGGCATCTTGACCATTGCCTTTATGACAATGAAGGGATTCATAATTCCAAAAAGGCAAAGTTCTGCGGTGAAGGTTGAAAAACCAAGGGTTGAACCGGAGATTGAAGAGGCGTCGGATGAAAAGAGAGAAGAGAGAGCGCCGCGCAAGAAGAAGAAAGAGATTCCGGTGGTTGACTTCCGGACCGAATTCTTAAAGATTCTTGCTGAACCGACAAAAAAGGTAGGTATTGACACCGAGGTCTTAGAAAGGGAAAAGAAGATCCTTGAACAGCGCCTTGCCGAATTTGATGTCCAGGGCAAGGTGGTAAACTATGAGTCTGGTCCGGTCATTACCCGATTTGAGTTTGAGCCAGCACCGGGGATTAAGGTAAGCAGAATCGCCAATCTGAATAATGACCTTGCCCTGGCACTAAAGGCAACAAGGGTAAGGATTGTTGCCCCGATACCCGGAAAATCGGCAGTTGGGATTGAAGTTCCTAATAAAGAGCGGAGTCTGGTCTATCTGAAGGGTTGCCTCCTTGACTCCAATTTCGAATCCAACCCTTCCCCCCTGGCAATTGTGCTCGGTGAGGATATAACTGGTAAACCGGTTAGCGATGACATCTCAACAATGCCCCATATGTTGATTGCCGGCACCACCGGCTCGGGTAAGAGTGTCTGTATAAATACAATAATCGCCAGCCTTCTCTTTCATACTACATACCGTGATGTGCGCTTCTTGATGATTGACCCCAAAAGGCTTGAACTCCCAATGTATAATCCAATTCCCCATCAACTCCGCAAGACAATAACCGAACCTAAGGATGCGGTTGAAGAACTTGAAGGACTTGTGGCAATAATGGAATCACGATACCGCGACTTTGCCCGTGAAAATGTCCGGGATATTGATGGTTATAACGAAAAGATGCGCAAGAAGAATGGAGAGATAAAGCCCTATATTGTAGTAATTGTTGATGAACTTGCGGATTTGATGCTCACCGCGCCAAGTGAATTTGAAGAGAGCATAACAAGGCTTGCCCAGATGTCCCGGGCAGTAGGAATCCATCTAATCCTTGCCACGCAGAGACCATCGGTTGATGTCATCACGGGATTGATAAAGGCAAACTTCCCCTGCCGGATTGCATTCCAGGTTGCCTCAAAGACCGATTCGCGGACAATTCTGGATATGAATGGTGCCGAGTCCCTACTGGGCAGGGGTGATATGCTCTTCTTACCACCCGGTAAAGGGACACCAACCCGGTTGCATGGTGCCTATATCTCAACCGACGAGGTATGTGGAATAAGTAACTTCATTGCCCGATTGTATCTTTATGAGCTACTTAAAGACCTTGAAGAAGACATAGAAGAGATTGTAAAGGCAATCCTTGATGAGGAGTTGTGGACAGTATTTATTGACCAGGATGACCCGGCATTTGATGAGAAGAAGAAGTCTCTAATGAATATTATCCCTGAAGAAAAGATTGATGAGATAATTGAAAACGGATACTATCCCAAATTAGGGGAGGTGGCGGTTGAAGCCCTGGAACCGGCACCGGTTGGTGAGGGTGAGGTTGACCCGATGTTCCCGGAGGCGGCACGGCTTGTATTCAGACATCAGGTTGCCAGCGTCTCCCTGCTCCAGAGGCGGCTCAATCTCGGCTATGCACGGGCAGGGAGGATTATTGACCAGCTTGAGGCAGCGGGGATTGTTGAGCCATTTCAGGGTAGCAAATCAAGGAAGGTGCTTATCCAGAACCAGGATGAACTGGAGGAGATAATCCTGAAGTACCAGTAAGAAATAATATTGCCCTTCTCTTTATCTCGTTATCACAAATTTTCTTTCCCCTACCCCCTTCGGCGTTTCCCTTGAGAGGTGTGGAGAAGATACAGCAAGGGATTCCTCCCCTTGAAACCCTCCCTCTCCTTTAAAATGATTCCATCGTTAGGCGGGTTCGACCGCACTCTTAATCTCAGAACTGAATTGCCTATTTTGGAGCACAATTCCGGCAATAATACCAAAGATTGGATAAATGACAGAAAGGATATAAAATAGGCTTTTTAAGACCAAAACTACCCCTTCAATTTTT
>CBFGJQ010000388.1:0-1630 GCA_965649095.1 Caldifarciminota bacterium
ACTCCCAGTAGATTATTGTTGTGGAAGACGATTTGATTTTTACATTAATATTTGGCTTGATACAATCTTCGGTGTGGTATTTTTCACAGATATATACACCTGTACCTAAATCTATTGTTATCTTTGCACTCTTAATTTTTCTATACCATAGTGAGCCGGTTTTCAGGATATAATGCACTACATTAAAAAATTCGGTAAGTTCATCTCCGGTGTATGTTTCATCAAATTTATAAGATACTTTTACCCTTTTAATCCCACTTTTTTTAAAATGCACATCCCAGGTAAAAACATCCGTAAAACCTCCCATAAAAATTTCTGGATTCTCCTTAGATGGTATGCCAGGTAACTTTTTAAGTTTCCACTTTACCTCTTCACCATCAACTATTGCCTTAAAATCCCATATCCACGATAACGCACCATCTTCCGAAAGTACCCTTTCAGCCATATCTTTTGTGACTCCAAGCATATCGGGATAAAACCTGATGAAATTTGCTGGAAACCCCATCTGAATAACTGTTTCATCCCCGTGATTCTGAAAGAGGAAGTTCGCATTTACTGTATAAAAAGTTTTGCCTTCGGTTTTAGGCTTAACCCTTTTTATAAATACTTTTTCTGATACCATCTGAATCTTTGTATCCTGGAAGGGATATACCGTCGCACCTGCTCCCTCAAATGGTGCAACATTTGAATAAACATTGCTTTTAAATATAAATGGAGTAAGGAGAATAATGAAAATTATTCTGAATTTATCCAAAATTATACGACTCCTTTATTGCCTTAAAATTATTATACAATGCCAGAGGGGTTCTCAAGAGTCCGTTCGGTATCCCCCACCAGCCAGTTAAGAAGGTTATTAAGGTTTTTTCTAATGCAAATCTTCTCAAACACTTCGGACACCCATAAAAATTAAATATCTTCCATTCGCTCACAAATATTGCACTCATTACCTGCCTGATTTCATATTCCCTCAAATTCCCCTTCTGCCTGCATACAGGACAGAGAACCCCCCGCCTTTTTATTACCTCCGAAATGACCTCCTCTATGTATCTGTCTCCAAGCCTATCTTTCATTTCTTTAATCTTCTGCACCTGAGCTGCCCTGTTCCCAGGGGAAGAAAAAGATATGAATTCAATAATGTAAGATAGGTGAGTAAATCTATCATAAACACTGCTGGTTATTTTGAAAATGTTATTATATGTGTCTCTGAGAATTATCCTTTTATTTTTATAAAATTCAAAATCACTTATAGCGTCCCACTGTATCTGCTTCTCAAAGAAAATATTTTTCTTGATTAAAGCCTGCTCTGTAATAATTATCTTCTGAAAATGGTGGGCAATAAGAGGCATCCATAAAAGGAGAATAAGTATTATGCTTGAAGACCAGAATACTACAGGGCTTATATGTTTGTTCAGAAATAACTCAGTTAGGACACCAATACCCACAACAGTCAATAGGGCAGCAAGAAGCGCATACCATCCCATCATCTTGCCGAGTGATTTGGTGCGGAAGGAGTCAAGGAAAGGCATGTTTTACCTCGTCAATAAAATCAACCCCCACAAAATTACTAAAGATTTCTCTATATAGCACCTCAAAAGTTATTCCAATTAATACAGTTATTCCACGGTATTGA
>CBFGJQ010000389.1:0-1628 GCA_965649095.1 Caldifarciminota bacterium
TATAAAATGGATGAAATTAAAATCGTTAATGAATTACAATCTTTAAAAACTGCCAAAAATCCATAAGAGGATAATTATGTCAGTAACCTGTGTAAAATGTGGTTCAACAAATCGCGACATCGCAAAGTATTGTAAATACTGTGGTGCGAAAGTCGCCACACCTTCATTTCAGTTAGAAGATTTGGTTGGGCTGGATGATATAAAACAACAGATTCAAATGATTATCAATATTGCTCAGGGAATGGAAAAGAGGCGAAAGGCAGGACAACCAGTTTCAAAGCAAAATCTTCATACAATTATTATCGGTAATACCGGAACAGGGAAAAGCAGAATTGGAGAAATATTATGCGGGGTCTTTTATAAATATGGAATTACTACCAAAGAGGATGCCCTAATAGTTGATGCGGTTGACTGGTCAAAGTTTACCAAGGATTTTGAGCAGAATTTTCAGAAGGCAAAAGGAGGTATTCTCTTTATTGACAATGTGCAGAAATTAGTGCCCGCAGGATATTCAGACGAAATAAATCCGCTGGATAAACTTTTCAGTGAGATGGAGAAATCAAAGTATGACCCAATCGTCATACTTGCTGGGTTACCAAAGGGATTGAAGGAATACCTTGAAGAGAATCCAAGTATCAAAGGCAGGTTCAAATACATCTTTGAGATTCCTGATTTCAATGCTGAACAACTGTTCCAGATTGCTGAAAATGAATTAAAGAAGCACGGTTTTGCCCTTAATGAAGAGGCAAATAAAAGATTAAAAAAACTATTTAAACATCTTGTAAAGACGAAAGACGATTCATTCGGCAATGCCCGGGAAGCGATAAAACAGGTTGAAGATATGATAAGCAACTATTATCTCCGTATTTCAGCAGGTGCAAGTGATGACTGTATCATACTTCCAGAGGATATTAAAGGTGAATTCCCTGAGGAAAAGACTGTAGAAGAGATTTTTGAGGAACTCAATAAACTTGTGGGGATGGAAAATGTAAAGACCGAGGTGAGAAACTTGATAAATACGATAAAGGTTCAAAAAGAGAGGGCAGAACAACTTGGTGAAACCTATAAACTCGGAATCCATATCGTTATGACAGGAAATCCTGGAACCGGCAAAACCACTGTTGCAAGGAAGCTTGGTGAGATATTTCGGGCAATCGGTCTGCTTGACAGGGGTCATGTGGTTGAGGTTGACCGGAGCAAGATGGTTGCCCAGTATGTTGGTCAAACTGCTCCACAGGTAAATAAACTCTGCGACAGTGCAATGGGCGGGATTCTATTCATAGACGAGGCATATACCCTTGCCCCTGAAAATGTTGTTGACTCCTTTGGTAAAGAGGCGATAGATACTTTACTTAAAAGGATGGAGGATGACAGGGGTAAGTTTATTGTGATAGTTGCAGGGTATCCAAAGGAGATGCAGAATTTTATAAATGCCAACCCCGGTTTGCCATCGCGCTTTAATACCTATTTTCACTTTGATGACTATACGCCAGATGAATTGCTTGAAATTTTTAAGATTATGGCTAAATCAAAGAAATATGAGGTTGAAGATAAAGCAGAAGAGAAATTAAAAAGGATATTCACTGCGATGTATGAGAGGAGGGATAAGACCTTTGCGAACGGCAGAA
>CBFGJQ010000390.1:0-1624 GCA_965649095.1 Caldifarciminota bacterium
GACCGTGAATTAGAGATCATTGCTAAATTCGGCAATATAGAAATCTATGAAGCAGGGACACGGATATTTGAGGAAAAATCCTTGGCAATAAATCTTTACCTTGTCATTGAAGGAAAGGTTGCCATAAAGGTGAGTGATCATACTGGGAACAAAATTCAAATTGATGAAGTTGTTCCTGGTGAGATGTTTGGTTGGTCAGCGATAGTCGACCATCACACTTTTACGGCTGCTACCTACGCGGCTGAGAAAACGAAACTTGTGGTTTTGAATGGTGAAAGTTTAAGAGACATCTTTGAAAAGAATAATCACATCGGCTATCGAGTCCTTAAAGAGACTGCAAAAATAATCGCAAGGAGATTAAGGGCAATAGAAAAAAAATTAGCCTGATAGCCTGTAAAATTACAAAATGATTTATGCACCGAAAGAAAAGGATTCTAATAATTGACGATGACATTGACTTTGTAAGAGCTACTAGTTCTATATTAAATTCTGCTGGGTACCGAGTGTGTAGTTGCCGGAATGTTCAATCAGTAATGGATAGTATCCATAAATTCAAACCAGACCTGATAATTCTGGATATAATGATACAATTTAGCGCCTCGGGTTTTTATCTGGCGCAGGAGATAAGAAAAGACCCGAAATTTGCAAGGATACCGATATTGATGGTGACAGCGATCCACCAGAGCCTCTCTTTTCGCCTTTCACCAGAAATGAATGGTGAGTTTCTACCGGTCCAAAAAGTCTTAGACAAACCAATTCTCCCGAAAGATTTATTAAGGGAAGTTGCCTATTTAATTGGAAATGGTAAACAATAAAGGTTTTGATCAAGAATTTAAATCTCAGATAAATCAGTTCATTAAACTGCGCTGGGTTGCGATCTGCGCCGTATTTATCGTCGCACTCTGGACCAGACTGGTTTTGAACATATACTTCCATCTGATACCGATTATCATCCTTAACCTGTGGCTCCTGGCTTATAATATCTTCTTCTTGCTCTGGTATAAGAGTAATTTTATCAAAAGACTCTCACCACGACTAATCCTACAATCACAAATCTTTTTGGACCTTATAACCCTGACACTGATAATATATTTTTCTGGTGGGATTGAAAATCCATTCAGTTCCTACTTTGTCTTCCATGTGGTCATTGCCAGTATCTTTTTCCCGGGTAGAGTAAGTATTATAACTGCCTTTGTCGTTGTTCTTCTTTATTCCATAATGTTAATACTTGATTATTTAAATTTAATCCCTCATTTTCCTATCGGCAATTTCTATTCTTTGCCTCTACACAAGGCAACCAATTATCTTCTCGCAAAGATTTTTGTCTTTACCACCACCATCTATATTGTTGGCTATTTTGCAACTAATTTGAGCCATAGACTAAAAAATAAGCAGGAAGAACTCATAGAGGCAAACAAGAGATTAAAAGAGATTGATGAGCAACGAGTTAAAACCGTCATCTTTACCACGCATGAATTGAGGGAGCCATTAACCGCAATAAGTGCTCTACTTGAATCTACCGGTAAGGAATATATAAACAGCAATTGTCAGAGATGCAAATTAATGAAGGTTACAAGGAGGGTAAATCTACGCATCAAAAATCTTTTGGTTGTAACCGATAACC
>CBFGJQ010000391.1:0-1615 GCA_965649095.1 Caldifarciminota bacterium
CAAGAAGTATGGGCTTTATTCCATCTCCACCCAGATGTTTCTCAACCAATTCCTCAGGCACGAACTCATTGATAATCCCGCTCAAAAGAAAACCGATGATTAGAGCTGGTCCAACCTCAATAAGATAATGAATCAGTGTCTCAAAAAAACCCGGCGTGGTCTCAGGACAGCACTGATTGAAGATGAAAATCATAACAAAAGTCATAACTTCTCCAATTTTGCATAATTCTGCAATGCCTCATAAAATGCCTTCCAGAATGGGTCTACTTTGGGATGCTTAAGGGGTTTCTCTTTACCTTCTTCTATTAAAACCATTCCATATTTTTTATCAATCAGTTCACCAACAATGGATGATTTTATCCCTTTCTCTTTTAAGACTTCTACCACTTTTTCCGCTTTATGCTCCCGGCAGGTGATAATTAATGTTCCTTCGCTAATTGATTTGTAAGGGTCAATCTTAAAGAGACTGCAGATTTCATTTACACAATCCTCTACCACAATCTTCTCTTTCTCTATCCGCACACCAAGATTTGCTGCCTGAGCGATTTCGTATAAACCACCCCATATTCCGCACTCTGTAGCATCGTGCATTGCGGAAACTCCATCATCCCTGACACCAATCTTTACTGCCGTCATTGCATCTGCAACAACGGACATCTTGTAAAACAGATTTTCGGCTCTGCGCGCAAACTCTTCACCAAATTCTTTTGTCAGTAATTTAGGAAACATCGTGGCAAAGATTCCACTTGCCTCTACTGCTGGTCCTTTGGTAATAATTATTTTATCACCCTTACGACAGAATTTTGGTGATACATATTTATCTAAGTCTCCAACTGCCAGCACTGTCGCACCACCAACCATTGGATAATAACAATTGTCATAACGGGCAGTATGCCCGCACACAATCGCCATCCCCATCTTTTTACACTCTTCATCTATCGTTGTCCAGACGGTAGTAAGCTCCTCTTCAGTCATTGAAAGGGGTAGATTTAAATCAATTGTTAAATAGGTCGGTGGCAGCCCCGAAGTTACGACATCCGATGCGAGGATATGGATGGCAAACCAGGCGGCACGCTTAAAACCATATTCAGGGACAATAAAGACCGGGTCTGAGGTCATTGCCACTGCCTTTGTGCCAATCTCAACAATCCCGACATCAACCCCGTGTTGAGGACCTACTAAAATATGTTTATTCCCTGCGCCGAGATGAGGATAAATTAACTCATTAAAGACCTCGGCAGAAATTTTGCCGATTTCAGGTAATTTTGCCATTTAACCTCCTATTTTAGCAATTAGCCATTGGCTATTAGCCTTTAGCAAAATAACCATTAAATTTTTGAGAGAGTTATTTCAATCTGTAATTCTCTGCCCGGTAAGGGAACACCCTGAAAATCTTCGTAAGTATTGTCCAGGAGATTATTGATAGAAAAACGACAAAATGATTTAGTCTGCTTGTAGATAGTAAATTCTCTGCTCAGTGTAGTATTAAGTAGAAGTCGTTTATCATCTTGGTTATAAAACGACCAGCTGAGATTGAAATCAAAGATTGAGAAGATTGTTGTATTTAAATGTGTAGTAATTTGGGGGACCTGTAAGGCATATTTTGATATGTATT
>CBFGJQ010000392.1:0-1605 GCA_965649095.1 Caldifarciminota bacterium
GTGGTCGGGTCACAATCCCTTTGATTATACGGAATTTGATTCAACCGACCTGATATTTGGGGTTGCAAGCTACTTAATGGCTTATGATTCTATGGCTTGTTTCTATTTTACGCCAAAAGATAGCCAGCATTATACATTTATCTGCAGGGCACCGATTATAGATGTAGATTTGGGTAAACCGATGGGCAAATACATCTTAAAGAGCGATAGTCTTGCATATCGCTATTATGAGGAAGGGGTTGTATTTGTCAATGCGACGCAAAATTCTAAGACTGCTGGATTTGGTGGTGATACATTATTACTTTTGGATGCAAAAGCCGAAATTAAGGCGCAGGTTGAGTTGTTTACACTTAACCATCATGAGGGGGCAATATGTTTATATCCACTGAATTACTTTAGAGGCAGTGGTTTTGAGCCATCCGACCGATTATGCTGGGAGAATTATTGTCTTGAGGTTGAAGGGATTACAAATTACTATGCAAAGAGAGTGGAGGGTATTCCGCAGAATGGTGTGACACCACGCTCCGGACAGTGGATGTATAAGATTTATGGACAGGATGTATCTCCAGGCACAAGTCTTGTGCGCTTCAAGGTCTTTCCTTATAATACCTTGATAAAGGATTCCACCTATTTTTCTTTCTGGATATATGTTGAAAATGCACCGGGTGATTCAGCACCGATTGGGATTGATTGTCTATTAAAAAATGGCAAACGGTTGAGTGAGTGGATAAAATACGGCAGGATATTAGACCAATATGGGATGGAGATAAACCCGGCAAGTCGTCGTGTGCCTGAAGGTGCGTGGTATCAATATGTCTTTACATTTAACCCGGCGGTGAACGAGACGATTGACCATATGGAAGTAGTTTATGATGGCTCGCAGATTCCTGAGACGGGCGGTTTCTGCGCATATATTGATGATATTGAAATCGCAAGCCAATTTCCCATTCAAAATAGCTGGCATTGTGAGAGGTTTCCAACTGACCCGAATTATGGTGCCCCAAACTTTTATATGAACTTTATTGCCCAGGATGATTCAGTTAGATTGATTATCAATCCCCAGGGTGACAGTGGCGAGGGTCAGCACTGGGTTAACCCTGTTCCCGGAATTAGAAAAAACATTACAGACATTCCTGTTGATTCAACAACTGCGCTTATCTGGAGCCAGTATGATAGGGCGCACAGTCTGATATTGGGTCTGCTGGTGAAGGACAATCAGAGTCAGAGGAGATGGTTATACTATGCAAAGAACGCCTCAAATCACTGGTATAAGCAGGGATGGGTGGATATGGGAGATACTACAAGGTATTATAATATTTGGGAAGGGTTCTTTAGAAACATTGAAGATGATTATACTGCGGAATATGGTGGTGGAGTTAAGCCTGAATCTATTATAGAGTTGAGAATCCAGCACTTTGCCCGCTCTGAATGGGTTGGCGATTCTGGAGGCACAATCAAGGGTTTGTCCATTGGGCGCTTCCGTCTCTGAGTTTACAATAAATCTAAATCAAATTTATACCAATATGTCCTTTGTAGTTTTGAGGACAAAGGCAAATACACCAGTGGCGGTTGATTCAATGAAAATATGGCAGAACTATGTGCCCC
>CBFGJQ010000393.1:0-1601 GCA_965649095.1 Caldifarciminota bacterium
AATCCTCACCCTCCCCTCTCCCTTACAAAGGGAGAGGATAAGCTTGAGGGTTCCCTTGATTAGTATGAATAATGCGGGTTATATAAGTGTTTACCACATATAGGACAGTGGCCTCGAAATTTTTTTACACACTTGTCACATAATTCGGCGAAAGACTTGTTTCCAAAGATGCCTTTACCGCATTTGATACATTTTTGGCTTCCTGTTCGTGCTAGCATAATGGTTGCCATAGGTTACCTCCTTTCTATTTTTGGGGTTCTTGACAAAAGAGGACGGTTAAAAAGGTAAAACCATAGAGTTTTCAATCCAGACTCTACCATATCCGTCGTCCGTCATACTACATGATAGAGTGATTCCACGTGCCCCTTAGTTAATACCCCCCAATTTTTTTCACCGTGCTCCCAACCTCTCTAAAATCTGCGCCATCCCCTTTCAGACCCAAGAATGAGCACCTCATTAATCCCGAACCTGTTTCAGGATTTCAAAGACCAATATACTAAATTTTATCAATAATCTGCCAGAAATCAAATCCCCGATGTGGCCATTTTTTTAAAAACTGCTCAATACCCCTGAACTGTCTGGTAAACGAATGAATTCGGGTAAAAGCGTGATTTTGTTTTTACCCCTGTAGCACTGATGTATTCATAACTGGTGCTTGATTCCAGTTCGTTTTTGCTATCATAAGACTCCTCAAGAACCAATCTGCTCTGTGAATCGTATGTAAAAGTATCTCGCATTTGCACACCAGAATCAGAATGGTTTGTGGTTATGATTTCGCTGATCTGACCATTTTTATTATATTTGTATTGATGCTCTCGGGTGAGAATATAATTTTCATCATAAGGTATATTCTCAAGCAAAGATTTTGGTGCCTGCTTATCATAGCGATATTCAAGGTGCCTGATTATGCCACCATTTTCATCTAACTCATATTTATCCATCCTCACAACAATCCCTTTATGAATATCAGTGTGTTTCATAATCACCCGGCGTTTATTTATTTCGTAAGTCCATTCAGTAATTGCATCAACGATAACCCCAGCCCAGGGCGTGCCGGTGTAAAATTTTTGTCTTACGAAAAGTCCATCCTGGTTGAATTCACGCCTCCTGCCCCAGTCAATAACGCCATCAATATCCACTTTTTCTATCTCAATAGATTTGTATCCTTTTTTGTATAAAAGATGCTCCCTGCTCAAAATATCCGGGAAAAGGAATGACCTCGGGTCAATGATGTATATATCAAACGGCGATAGTTTAATCTTTCTAAAAACCATTGTAGTCCCATTGTCGCTGAAAACCAGATTACCATTGGGTTTTGTATGGTTTCTGAGTGCATCCTGAACATTCAGAATCTCGGCGATACTTTCTTCCTCAATAAAAGGTGGTCTTGCACGCCCTTTTGTCTTGCCTTTCCTCAATCCAAATGGCAGGTCAAAATTGATACAAAGAACCATAACTCCTCGGGCATTATATATCTTTGCCTTAAGCATATCACCATTATTGTCAAAATACACCCTGATACACTCCTTACCTTTGGTCTCTTCTTTATTCAGGCGTCTACCCAGAAATCCAGTAAAATATTTATCTACAAAATCCTGTTT
>CBFGJQ010000394.1:0-1598 GCA_965649095.1 Caldifarciminota bacterium
TGGTAGACGAGCCACACGGTTTCCATAACGAATATTTGGGCAATTTATATTTGACAGGTAGAAAAGTTCTTGCAAAAGGCAAAGAATATGATTTTATTATTGCAAACTCATTTTATGGTTTGGGCTATTTCCCTCCAGTGGTTAAGACTTACAATATCTTTCATCTGACCCACAAAGGTTTTGCTGAGACGATAAAGGGTATTGTATCGCCATTACAATACTTGGAATGGAAGCTACTCTGGGGACATCTTTCTGAATCTATTAGTGGCTTTAATAGAATAAAGATAGCAGTTAGTGAAAGCGTGAGGGACGAATTAAAAAAATATTATGGCTTTGATGACGTTGAGGTTGTTCCAAACAGTGTCGATCCAGATGCTTTTTTAAAGCTTGATAAATCCAAGTATAGAAGAAAGTGGGGTATACCTGAAGACTCTTTTGTAGGTTTGTGTGTGGGAAGATTAAATATCATGAAGGGGTGCAACATTCTCGTTGAGATTATGTCCTTGACGCCCGATGTATACTGGGCGGTAGTGCTTGGAACAGGGGTTGATAGAAATTCTATTTCGGTCAGAGAGAATGTTCGCATTATTGAACAGATCCCATATGAAAGAATGCCCGAACTTTATTCAGTTGCTGATTTTATGCTCTTTTTATCGTTGTATGAAGGTTTTGGATATGTGATAATAGAAGCAATGGCATGTGAATTGCCCGTTGTTACTACAAATGTAGGCATTGCGAAGACAATTTATAAAAATGACCCTTTTAAAATACTGCTCCTTCCGACACCCTTGGACGGGATGGAAAATATTATTGAGTCCTCCTTAACGAAGATAAAGTATTTGATGTCTGACAGAAAATTATGTAAGGATATAGGAGAGGCGGGGCGGGAACTTATAGAAAAGGAATACAGTATAAATATATGGAAAGATAAGATGTCTGAAATTCTTGGTCTTAAGTAATGGTAAGTTTTTTACTGCCAGGGGCAAAAAAAGTACTCGTGTTAGCACCTCATCCTGATGATGAGGCGTTAGGATGCGGTGGAACCTTAGCTATGTATTCCAGCCAGGGATGTGATGTAACACTAATAATACTAACAAATGGAGAGAAATTATATGAGGAAACCGCAGAAAGGTCAGATATAGCAGAGATAAGACAAAAGGAGGCGATAGAATCATCAAAATTGCTTGGCATTAGAGATGTAATTTTCCTCGGGTTACCCGATGGAAAACTAAAATCTCTTGGAGAGAAGATAAAAAACGAGATAAGAGCTTTAATCCTAAGATTTAGGCCAGATGTGATTCTATGTCCGTCGCCGTTAGATTATCACGATGATCATTTATCAGTTGCTAAGGCAGTTATCTCTTTATCACATATAGTACCTGAATTAAATGTATTATTTTACAATGTATATACCTGTCCCAGGTTTAATACCCTGGTGGATATAACAGAGGTATTGGGAATAAAAGAACAGGCAATAAGATGTTATCATCATAGTTTGTTTAAGTTACCTAATTTTTTTGCAGAGTCTGTTAAGGGGCTTAACCGATTCCTGGCCTTTTATACCCAAAAACAAAGATATTATGAAGGGTTTTATTTGC
>CBFGJQ010000395.1:0-1586 GCA_965649095.1 Caldifarciminota bacterium
TTATGAGTTTTACTACATCAGGCAGTAAACGCTGGCAATATAGTTATGCTGGACCACCCGGCTCATCCGGTGATGATTTGGATGAAATACGCTCCATTGTCTATGGTGCAGACGGTAATATCTATGCAGCGGGTGTGAGCGACAGCACGGATTGGACTGAACCAACTGATGCTTTCACAGTTATCAGTTTGACTACTACAGGTAGCGAGCGCTGGGTCTATAGATATTACAGTGGTGTTTTTGATTGGGCTAATTCTATTGGCTATGGGGCAGATAGTGACCTCTATGCGGCAGGGATGTGTTTTCAGGGCACCAGAGCCTTTGGTGTAATCAGCCTCACCCCAGATGGTGGTGAGCGCTGGATTTATAGGTATAATACCCCGGGTATTGAAGATGAGGCTCTTTCCATCATCTTTGGTGCGGATGGTGACTTATATGCTTGTGGATATGCGGGATACGACCTAATCGTGGTCAGTCTTGAGTCTTCCGGTGCAGTTGCGGAGCATCAGTTTCAGACAATAAGTAAGCGATTCAATATTTTTACCAGCACATTCCATAAAAAGAATTTTGAATTTACCCTGACATTATCTGAACCCGACAATGTTTTGCTATCGCTTTACGACATATCTGGACAAAAAGTGCAATCCTGGCGGGTATTGGCACCGAATGGAAGTTCGCGGCACAAAAGGGATTTAGGGGTATTAAGTGCGGGTGTTTATATTCTGAAAGCGGAGACTGAAAGAAAATATGGCGAAAGTAAGAAGATAATTATTGTTAAGTAGAGAAATTGGGGGTGTGCGATGAAATTTGCGGTTATCTTTTCAATAGTATGTTTAGGAATAGGGGTTAGTTTTGCTGAGCCCACTGCTCGCACCTACTGTTTTGCAGCGATGGAGAGTAATTTCAGTGATACACTCATTGATTCCCTCGCCAAGTATTTTGATGTGGTGATAACCCATGACGACCAAAGAGGTTATAATCCGAGGTTTCGTGATTCCACCTTGGTGACATGGCGCCGAGATAAACCGCCAGTGCTTCTATTGTATAAAGATGCAATGACATTGATTGGACCAAAGTATTCATATCCGCCACGACCTGCCGATTCCACCCGTGGCGGTGGTGATACTCCCGGTGGTTTCTGGCACTTTGATTCGCTGTTAAAACAAAATTTCCCAGCCGATACTTTCTTTATGTTGAAGTCCGATTCAACCGGACATTATGATACGGTCATTATTAGTAACGATACCATTCATCGTGTCCATGCTGGTAGCAACCCTTCCTGGCAGTGGCGCTGGGCGATGGATTATGGTGAGCCTTACTGGCAAAACTTTTATGGCTGCACGACCAAGGTGCAATGCCTACGGAATTACAAGACACTGCAATACGATAATACCTACTTTGATGGAGTGTTTATGGATAATTTATTACAGTGGGTAAATGGGCTTGGGTATAGTATGTATCCAATTCAATACTGGAAAGAAGATTCGGCTAAACCCGACCATGACAAATTCCGGAATGCAGTTCATTTATTTGCTGAGTCTATTTCTGTTCTATATCACAATCCCACAATACCGTCAGGTCATGGT
>CBFGJQ010000396.1:0-1584 GCA_965649095.1 Caldifarciminota bacterium
GAGCATCTAAAAAGCATTGAGATGGAAAACTATAAACCGCACATAACTCTAGCATACAAAGATTTGACTAAAATAAATTTTAGAAAAGCAGTTAGCGCTCTGGAGGGGTACGTTCCAAATTATGAATTTGATGTAAAAAGGGTATCGCTTATTTATCAGACAAGCTCGGTAAAGAGATGGAGAATTCTCAAAAATTTTAAATTGAGCTCGTAAGTCAAGAAGAGAAATCAATTCGTCTTTTTCAACTCTTACCGATTCTCTTAATAAAGATTTTTATTTAACAATTCTAAGATAACTAGGGGTATAAAAGTTGATGTCAAAGGGTGATTCTGAAAAATCGGCAAATAGTATTAATTCTGGCAAAAATCGATTAATGTATGCTACTTCAAGTTCAGAAATGCAGATTGATAAAGTTATTGACGTACTACTTGAAGAGTACAAGGATTGTTCTGAGTTCTTTCGCTGGTCTAACTCACTAAGATGGAGATAGGAACGATCTTCTTGGGAATAACCATAGCGGTTCTGGGATATGCGATATCCCTGACTCAGCGTCGTTTGTTCGTCCCACTTGCATTCTTCTCATTTGCATGTTTCATGTACTGGATGATGCAGGTTAGTCGATTAAGGTACTTTTCCGTTCATCGGGTTAAACGTATGCTCGAAATTGAAAATGAATTAAGGCGAATTTTGGGTTCTCAGAACGTAATGCGACAATATACGATGGTGCCAACAAGACCACGTATGGTGGGGGGCCTCTATAGTACTTATACATGGTTGTGGATACTTGCATTCTTATTACTTATCTGTCTAATCTGGACTTGGCATCTTTTGCCTACATAAACGATGGGACATCAATCTGAATGGCGTGAATAACAAAATGTCTTCAAATCCAGATGAGGCTTATGGAATTCTACCATTTCTTAATCACGAGATAAAGTGATAAAGTATCTCCCCTTAGTCTTGCCGTTAACTCATTTCTCATTGCCAGAAAACTCCAATTTAAACTTTTCTCTTAAATTCTCAGCGATGGAATTAACGGAATTTCTATGCTTCAATAAGATTGATGCTTAATTGCCAACACCTTTTCCTTATGTTCGAGAAGACCTTGGCTGAGAAGATTTTGAAGGGATTAAGAAAGGAGCTAACAGCAAGAATTGAATGGACTAAGGAAGACCTCGAAAGCTATGAAGAGCAATTAAACAAGGTTAATAAAGCTTTAGAGGAATTGAAGCAACTTGAGAAAAATTAAGCGAGAACTTCAAGGCACTAACGGAATTTTCGTTTATCAGTGAACATAATTACTTTACTTCCATTCTTTTTCTCCAGTGATTTTATGGCTAGATATTCAAGTAAAGAGGCTTTAAGCGAGTTGAAGTATCTTGAATCCCTTATCATGGCTAGGGCTGAGAGTCTTTTGAAGAGTAAAGATTCTAGAAAAGTTGCAGAGCTTTTAATGTCGATAGATAACGAAATCTATCAGACTGAAAGGGAGGCTAGAAGGCTCAGGCTTATAGGCAAGCTGGACTACGATGTTTACCGCACGCTCATGGATGGTTATGTAGAGCTTCAAAAGCAGATCCTAGA
>CBFGJQ010000397.1:0-1576 GCA_965649095.1 Caldifarciminota bacterium
TGAGGAGATAAAAGAATATGCAGTTAGTCATAAATAGTTACGGTTCTTATCTTCAAAAAGAAGGTGATTGTTTTAAGGTCAAACGAGAGGGGCAGGTCTTTGAGATATCAGTAAAAAAGGTTTCATCAATTCTCATCACCACCGCGGCTTACATCACTACCGATGCAATAAAGATGGCGATGGAAAATAATATTGATGTGATATTTTTAGATGAATTTGGGGAGCCTTACGGGCGAGTATGGCATAGCAGGATTGGCAGCACAACATTGATAAGAAGAAGACAGATTGAAATTGCCGAGAGCGAAGAAGGTTTAAAACTTGCCCTTTCCTGGGTCATTAAAAAATTTGACAACCAGATTGAATTATTGAAACGATTAAGAACGACACGCACCCAGAAGTCGGCTGAGATTACTGCCTATATTGAGAAATTAGAGAATTGCCGTAAATCGCTTGATAATCTTTCTGGAACGATTGAAGAAAGACGATGCACGATTATGGGGATTGAAGGGAGCGGAGGTAGAATCTACTTTGAAGCATTAAGTTTTTTGATGCCAGATAGATATAGATTTGAAGGAAGAAGCAGAAATCCAGCAAAGGACGAATTTAATGCCCTTTTGAATTATGCATACGGAATTTTGTATTCAAAAGTGGAGAAGGCATGTATCATTGCCGGTCTTGACCCTTATGTTGGGGTTATCCACACCGACAATTATAACAAAAAATCTTTGGTCTTTGATATTATAGAGAATTTTCGCATCTGGGCTGATGAGACAGTAGTAAACCTCTTTGCAGGAAGAAAGGTTAAACAGGAGCATTTTGATAAACTGGAAAATGGCTACACTTTGAATAAAGACGGTAAAGCAATGCTGATTGAAAACTTCACTGCGTTTATGGATGAATCAATCCGATATTGCGGAAGAAATATCAAACGGGCAGACATTATTCAGTTTGAGTGCCATAAAATTGCGAATAGTTTGATTAAGGAGACAGAATGAGTTATCTTGTACGAATACAATCATTAACCTTTCATCGTTCAACTTTAAACGATACGGGCAGCGTTGCCTGATAACAATTAAAAATATGTTAGTCTGGGTTATTTATGATATAACCGATGATAAGACAAGAAATCGCATCGCTAAGGCATGTAAAAATAAGGGGCTTTATCGGGTGCAGAAGAGCGCATTTTTAGGAACTTTGAATAAGAATCAGATTGACGAACTTAAATTGATATGTGAAGATATTATCAATCCAGAAGAGGATTCGGTCTATATATTCCCGATGTGTGAAGATGATTTTAAGAAGGTAAAACTACTTGGTCAGGCATTTGATGAAGACCTGGTGACCGATGAGGTGAAGGCATTGTTCTTATGAGAGTTATGGAGTTTGATTCTGAATCCACACCAATGATAACGCCTTCAGAGGTAGTTGAACATCTATTTTGTCCCCGTTTTACATATTTTATGAACTGTTTGAAAATTCCCCAGCATGAAGAGTTACGATATAAAGTAATAAAAGGCAGGCAATTGCACGACCGCAAAGAAAAAGAGAATAAAGAGTATCTGCGGAAAAAGATTGG